>JANMVB010000419.1:0-4961 GCA_031392305.1 Ferruginibacter sp. | reverse complement strand
GTATTGCTGTACCGTTACAGCGGCCAGGAAGATATTTGTGTAGGCACCCCGATAGCAGGCAGGCAACAGCAGGAAACAGAAACCCTGATCGGCTTTTTTGTAAACACCCTCGCCCTGCGCAGCAACCTCAACAGTCAGCAGACATTTACAGATTTACTGCAACAGGTAAAAGCCACTACGCTGGAAGCTTACGAACACCAGGACATGCCCTTTGAGAAAGTCGTGGAAGCCGTGGTAAAGGAACGGGACCTGGCCAGGAGCCCACTGTTCCAGGTGATGTTGGTATTAAGGAACACACCGGAGGCACCAGCGTTTTCTTTGGGAGATATTTCCTTAACCAGGGAAGACTATCCCCATACCACTGCCCAATTTGACCTAACATTATTTGTAACTGAAATAGGGCAAGGGTTGCACTGTGCCATTGAATACAGCACAGATTTATTTGTATCAGCAACCATTCAAAATTTGTTTACTCATTTTACTTTATTACTGAATGAAATTGTACAACAACCGGCAAAAAAAATTGGCCTTTTGCCAATGCTCAGCAAATCAGAAGAACTGCTTTTAGCACAATTTAATGATACCGCCATAAGCTGGCCAAAAGATACAACCATCATTGAGTTGTTTGAAGAACAGGCAAACATTTCATCTGAAAATACTGCCATAGTTTTTGAAGAAGCAAAACTTACCTATAAACAACTTAACGAACGCTCTAATCAACTGGCCCGTTATTTACAAAGTAATGGTATACAAACAGGCGACCTGGTACCAATTTGCATCGAACGAAGTATTCACATGATCGTTGGCGTATTGGCAATATTAAAAGCAGGCGGGGTATATGTTCCCATTGATCCTGAATACCCCGGGGAACGCATCAGTTACATGTTGCAGGATATAGGTGCAACGGTGGTTGTCAGCAGTAAGGAAAGCGTTCTAAAATTACCAGCATCGCCTGGTACAAAATTGCTGGAAATAGATGGTGCAGATCAGTCTGCGATTGATTCCCAGGCAACAGGTAATTTATTAGTAAAAGTAACGCCGGATCACCTCGTTTACATCCTGTACACTTCCGGCTCAACCGGAAAGCCAAAGGGTGTAAGAATGGGCGGTTCAGGGATGGTAAATTTATTGATCTGGCAGCAAAAGCAATTTACCAGCAAGCCACGCAGGGTATTACAATTTGCCAGTCATAATTTCGATGTAAGTTTCCAGGAAATATTTTCTACGCTTTGTTATGGAAGCAGCCTGTACCTTATTTCCAATGATCGCCGCCGGGATATGGGTGAGCTTTTAAAAGATATTGCCTGGCACCAGCTTACTCATTTGTTTATTCCTTATATCGTTTTAAAAAACATAGTTGAATTTGTATTGCCCCTTCCGCTCACTGAATTTTTAATAGAAGAAATCATTGTAGCCGGCGAGCAGTTAAAACTCACAGAAGATATTCAGCAGTTATTATCGCAAACCGGCATCCGAATAATTAATCAGTATGGCCCTACCGAAGCACATGTGGTGAGCAGCTATCCCATTAATAATAATGTCTCCTATTCGGCGTTGCCCCCCATCGGTAAACCAATTGATAATACTCAACTGTATATCCTCGATGAGGAGCGGCAACAAGTGCCCGTAGGAGTTCCCGGAGAATTATATATTGGCGGCGTGCAGGTAGCCCATGGCTACCTTAATTTGCCGGAGCTAACTGCAGAAAAGTTCATTGAAGATCATTTCACCAAAAGTCCTGGTGGCAGATTGTATAAAACCGGCGACCTTGCCCGCTGGATGGCCGATGGAAATATTGACTACCTCGGCCGCAAAGATGACCAGGTAAAAATCCGCGGCCACCGGGTAGAATTGGGAGAAGTGGAAAATATATTGCAGCAGTGCAAGTTGGTGCGACAGGCGGCGGTGCTGATAAAAGAAGATAGCTCGGGCAGCAACCGGCTGGTAGGTTACATTGTACCAGAAGGTATTTATGACAAGCCCGGTATTATTGCTTACTTGAAAGCACAGTTGCCCGAATATATGGTGCCCGCATTACTGGTAGAAATGCAGCAATTACCCGTAACCCAAAATGGAAAGGTGGACCGCAAAGCGCTGCCTGAACCAGACGCCGGGCAATTACTGCAGAATGAATACATCGCACCTGTAACAGACACCGAAAAACTGCTCGCCGAAATATGGCAACAATTACTGAAAACAGAGCGGGTAGGCATTTCCGATAACTTTTTTGAATTGGGTGGCCACTCATTGTTGATTATTAAAATGGTGGCACTTATAAAAAAGCAATTTAACCTGTCTGTTCCCATACCTGTTATTTTCCAGTTTCCAACCATTGGTGAATTGAGTAATTATTTAGATTGGGAGAATAATGACGCCGAAGAGGACAGCTCCGCATTTGAGACGATCAATTTGTAAATGAATCAGGTTTTGTTTACAAGCTTTTTGTAATATATTTTTTGCACAGGCACTAAATCAATGGTCATCATCGTTGTGTCACTCACTTGTACCGCATACCAATGTGGTACTTTTACCAACGGCTTTGATGAACAACTAATGGTGGTTAAATAAAAAGCGTAATCGTACAAATCGTTTGACTAGTGTGTAAAGTTCTTTAAAGATAAAATGTTGACTTGGAAGTAATGAAGTTTGGCAAAGTACCAAAGCACCGCTCCTTCTCTTTCGAAGAAGAAGTAGGAGGATGTGGTCGGAGCAGTAAAGACACAACACAGGAAAAGCTCCACACAGGTATGACGTACAAGGGAGTGACACAACGATGTTGCCACGAAGTACTAATGTCTGTAACAAAAAAATGGATAGATGCTAAAAAAAATGGCCGCAGCATAACAAAATTGACAAAAATAATTTTTAATAATAATGGGTAGTAAGGCGATTAGTTTATTGCAGAAGGCAAAACTCAATGGGGTACGCATTTCTGTGGATAATGGTGAACTTCAATTAAAACTTTCGAAAGGTACTAAAGTAGATCCTGCGCTTTTGCAGGAGATAAAAGATAGCAAGCAGTCACTGATTGATTTTTTAATGAATGACCAACTGAAATCAACAAAAGTTGACCAGGTGGAAAATGAAATCATACCCTTTAACCGCAGCCTGGTACAACGTATCCCACTTTCTTTTAGCCAGGAACGCCTGTGGTTTATTGATCAGTTGGAAGGCAGCGTGCAATATCATTTACCCACAGTAATGAAATTGACAGGCAGGCTAAATCAGCCGGCCCTTGGCAATGCTTTGAAGTATATTGTGGAGCGTCACGAAGTATTAAGAACAGTGATACTACAGCAGGATGACCAGGTATATCAGCAAATAAATACAGCGGAAAGTTGGGCAATGGAATTTATTGATGGGGCTGTTTATATTAATGATGCACCGGGGCTTACCAGTAAGATAGAAGATTTGATCAGGCAGCCATTTGACCTTGCCAATGATTATATGCTGCGTGCTGCATTGATTGAAGTAACCGGGCAGGAATATATGTTGGTGGTTACCATGCACCATATTGCTGCCGATGGAGCTTCACTGGCAATAATTGTAAAAGAAGTTGCAGCATTATACAGTGCTTTTGATGAAAAACGTACCCCTCAGTTACTTCCACTCCCAATACAATATGCTGATTTTGCTAACTGGCAACGGGAATATTTTAAAGGGGAAGTGCTTGATAAAAAACTGGCTTATTGGAAAAATAAGCTGGACGAATTATCCCCATTAGAACTCCCAACAGATTTTGCAAGGCCAGCCGTACAAACAACCAACGGGGCCATCGCAGATTTTAGTATTGATAAAGAATTGTCGCAGCAATTACAAAAGATTGGTCAGCAACAACAGTCTACTTTATTTATGACCCTGCTGGCGGCTTTTAAAGTATTACTGTACAGGTACAGCGGTCAGTCTGATATAAGCGTGGGCACACCCATAGCCGGTCGCCAGCAGCAGGAAACTGAAGGCCTGATTGGTTTTTTTATTAATACACTTGCATTGCGTACACAGGTAAATGCAGATGAACCATTCATCAATCTTTTACACAACGTAAAGGATACTACCACGCAGGCGTACGAGCACCAGGAAGCCTCTTTCGAAAAAGTGGTGGAAGTTGCAGTAACAGAAAGGGACATGAGCCGCAGCCCACTGTTCCAGGTGATGTTCTCATTGCAAAATGCGGTGGAAGATGCTGACTTACATTTGCGTGAACTTACTTTGTCAAGGCAATCACTGGCTCATCGTACTTCCAAATTCGACATAAGTTTTTATATCACCGAAACAGCTACCGGGTTAAACGGCACAGTGGAGTACAATACCAGCCTGTTTTTGAATGATACCATCCTTCGGATGATTACGCATTTTAAAAACTTGTTGGTTTCTATTGCAAACTCACCTGCCGCCAGCGTTGCGTCTTTGCCAATGCTAACGGACTCCGACAGGCACCAATTACTATCAGCCTTTAATGATACCGAAACAAAATACCCTAAGGATAAAACGCTTGTTGACTTGTTTGAAGAACAGGTAGCAAAAACACCCGGAGCTGTAGCAATCAGTTTTGAAGGGCAGATCCTCACGTATAAAGCACTCAATGAAAAGGCCAATCAATTGGCGCATTATTTAGGCAGTAAAGGAGTTAAGGCAGAAACGCTGGTGCCGATTTGCCTGGAGCGTTCTTTGGAAATGAGCATTGGCATATTGGGTATTTTAAAAGCCGGGGGTGCTTATGTTCCTGTTGATCCGGAATATCCGGCAGACCGCATCAGCTACATGCTGGCAGATACAGCCGCAGCGATAGTGCTCAGCACCAATGAAAGTAAAACGAAGTTGCCTGCAGATGGAAACTATACCGTCATCTCATTAGATGACGATTGGGAAGCTATCAGCAAAGAGCCTGTAAGCAGGATTGAAAATAACCTGGCCCCCAACAACCTCGCCTATGTTATTTATACCTCCGGTTCAACCGGTAA
>JANMVB010000410.1:0-2746 GCA_031392305.1 Ferruginibacter sp. | reverse complement strand
GCTAATACGGTGCAGGTTCAATTCGTCAAAGGCAACTTTTATCGCAGCTTTTACCATTTGCTGGCAACAGCCTTTTCCACGTTCTCCCGTATTACCTACCAGCACCCTGGTAAGCCTTGCCGAACGGTTTTTCCAACTAATGCCACCCAGGGAAATATGCCCGATGGTATTTCCTGCTTCGTCCACAGCTTTGTAAACAAAAGCATCTGACCTGCCATTTACATTGGTTTTGCTGATATACCAGGTCAGGCTTTCTTCCGTAAGCGGAAAACTAAACAGGTTACCAGACCAGGCGGTTAACAACTCTTCATCGCTGATCCAATCTATCAATTGCTTAAAATCACTTGGTTCAAATGGTGCTAACCTGATCATATAAGTTTTGGTTCGGTTTTAAATTTTAACGGGCTATAAAAAAGTAAGATAAAGATAACAGTAAACTATTGCCTTCATTCTTTCTGTGCTACATTTCTACCGGAAATAATTTCACCCTCCAATTTGCCAATTAAATTTAAAAACTCATTTTATCATAACTTGTAGCACTAAAAATAATTTATGAGAATTATACTTTCCTTTCTTTTTATTACGCTGGCTTTTTCTTCACTGGCTCAAAATACTCCCCTCAGAAACCAGGTAAGCCTGGCAGCAAAAAAAAATGAACAAAAAGTTATTGACTGGCGAAGAGATATTCATGCCCATCCTGAACTGGGCAACAGTGAAATAAGAACAGCAGCGCTTGTGGCAAAACATTTACAGTCACTTGGCATAGAAGTAAAAACAGGTGTAGCGCATACCGGCGTAGTGGGAATTTTAAAAGGTGGCAAGCCGGGCCCGGTAGTAGCTTTAAGGGCAGATATGGATGCCTTGCCTGTAACAGAAAGAACCCCCATCCCCTTTGCATCAAAAGTAAAAGTGCAATACAATGGAAAAGAAACCGGCGTAATGCATGCCTGCGGCCATGATACACATGTTGCCATGCTGATGGGTGTTGCAGAAGTTTTAGCTGCCATGAAAAAAAACCTGAAGGGTACCATTAAATTTATTTTTCAGCCGGCAGAAGAAGGTGCACCAAAGGGTGAAGAAGGCGGCGCTGAAATGATGGTGAAAGAAGGTGTGCTGGATAACCCGGCGGTAGAAGTAATATTCGGCCTGCACATTAATGCGCAAACAGAAACAGGAAAAATCAGTTACCGGCCCGGGGGTTTTTATGCAAGCGTAAACGACATGAAAATTACTGTTAACGGGCGCTCTGCCCATGGTGCCGCACCCTGGTCATCTATTGATCCGATTGTTACTGCTGCACAAATCATTAATAATTTACAAACCATTATAAGCCGCAATTTAAACATTACCGAAAACGCAGGCGTGGTTACCATTGCTGCCATCAATGCCGGTAACCGCAGCAATATTATTCCGGAGCAGGTGGAGATGCTGGGCACCATCAGGGCCCTCACTGACGAAGATGAAAAAATGCTGATTGAAAGGGTAACACAGATTGCCACTAAAACTGCCGAAAGCGCCGGTGCCACAGCCGTGGTTAGCATTCCTTACAGCTACCACTACCCGGTTACATTTAATGATGTAGCATTAACGGAAAAAATGCTACTCTCTCTACAACAAACTGCCGGCACACAAAATGTATCCATTAAACCACCCACCACAGGCGGCGAAGATTTTGCTTTTTACCAGAAAAAAGTGCCGGGATTATTTATCGTATTGGGCGGCATGCCCAAAGGCGGCAATCCTAAAACTGCGCCATCTCACCACACACCTGATTTTTTTATTGATGAAAGCGGCTTTACATTGGGCGTAGAAGCCCTCGCCAACCTTGCAATAGATTATATGGAGTTGGCACAAAAACCGGTGAAGAAAAAATAATAAATTTCAAATACATTTTTTGTCCGGGCTGAGAAGCAATGGGCATCATCGTTGTGTCACTCACTTGTACTGCATACCAATGTGGATCTTGCTTGTAACATGTCTATTTTCACCGGGAGGAAAACGAGATCACGAGAGGGTTGCTAATTATTAACAACATCTCCTTTATTAAAATACTCTTTAAAAAAAAGTAACTGGTACCTCACTGCTTTACTCCAGTAATTCCAGTCGTGCCTGCCGGGCCTTTCGGTATAGTCGTGTGGTATTTTTAGTTTTACCATTTTTTCATGCAATGCCTTACTCATGTAAGCAATAAAATCCTGGGCCCCGCAATCTAAAATAATAGCCAGCGAATCTTTAGGATATTGTTCTACCAGGCTCATCACCGACCAGTTTTTATAAAAAGATTCATTGGTCTTTATATCACCCAACACTTCATCAATACCATATCCTTTTGGTATCACACTTACATCAAGGGCGCCGCTCATACTGCCACATGCCCCAAAAATTTCGGGGTGCCTGAAGGCAATAAATAATGCTCCGTGGCCACCCATGCTTAAGCCTGCTATTGCCCGGTGCTTTCTATCTGCAATGGTGCGGTAGGTAGCATCTATATAAGCTGGTATTTCAGTGGTGATATGGGTTTCGTACCGTACTGCAGAATCAATGGGGCTATCAAAGTACCAGCTTTTTAAAGCACCATCCGGGCACACAATTATACAATTGTTTACATCTGCCAGTTGCTGCATGTCGGGTATTTTTGTAACCCAGTTAGAAAAATTACCCCTGGCGCCATGCAATAAATACACAACTGCAAAACGGGTATTTTTTTTAGCATACCCGGCCGGGGTTATAACAACACAATTTATTT
>JANMVB010000397.1:0-2685 GCA_031392305.1 Ferruginibacter sp. | reverse complement strand
TTTAATTATTTTGAAACTGTATAGTTTCTTTATTGTATTTATTGCGGTACTCCAGGGGCGACAGGCCGGTGGTTTTTTTAAATATTGTTCTAAAGGCCTTGGTGTCTGAATAGCCTACGGCGTACATAATTTCGTTGATGTTTTTGCGGCTGGTTTCAAAACCTTTTTTGGCGGCCTCTACCTTTACCCTTTGTATATATTCGGCTACTGTATTACAGGTGGCTTTTTTAAAACGGCGCTCAAGGCTGCGCCTGCCTACGGCTACAATACTGGATATTTCATCTACAGTTATTTTATCTTCAAAATTGGTTTCTATAAACTCCTGCGCTTTTTTTACTGATTCGTCGTGGTGATCTTTTTGCCCGTTAAAAATCATAAACGGCGACTGGCTGTGGCGGTCTATTTCTATCTCAAAATACTTGGCGGCAAGTATGGCTATTTGCCGGTTGGTATATTTTTCTACCAGGTACAAAAGCAGGTTCCAGAATGAATTGGCGCCGCCGCTTGAATATATGCCGTGCTCATCTGTAATAATTTTATCGGATACCAGGTTTACCTGCGGAAACATCTTTTCAAACTCATTGGTGGCCATCCAGTGGGTAGCGCATTTTTTATCGTTTAGCAGCCCGGTGGCGGCCAGTAAAAATGCTCCTACACATAGGCTGGCTACCTCTGCCCCGGCGGCATGTTGCTTATTTATCCACGGCAAAAATTCTTTGTTCTTTGCAATTACTTCTTTCATATCCCCATTAACAGCGGGGATGATAATAAGGTGGGTATGCGTTACCGTGGCAATGCCCTGGTGGGGGGTTACTTTAAAAAAATGATCGTACACCTGCGTTTTTTTTGTAAGGCCCACCAGTTGTATATTAAATAACGGGGGCCAGCCAGTGGCGGTTAAAAACTCATTTACTTTGGTAAACAGTATAAAAGGGCCTTCAATGCAGGCAAGGGCTGCGGCGCCTTTGGGTACGAGAATTGATATATGTTTCATTGTTTAATTTTTAATGTTGTTACGGATTTATTGCTTTTGTGCAAAGAGTGGACTTGGCGAAAGTATTTTTAGTTTAGTAAATGTTGGCGATAATTTGACGGCTCAAATGTAAAGTAAAATCTGTCGCAATCTACCCCACAAACAGTCGTTTTAACACCCTCATAAAATTGGGTAACACATATATATTTGTATAAGTAAATAAATTGCTTGTACCAGCTAAATAAATATTGTAACTATGATGGCGCAAATTTGCAGGCAACAATTACTTATAGATGGTATAAGAATAAGATGTCTTCAAAACCAATAGTGCCATGCCTGTTACTCAAATTATTTATAACATAAAATAAAAAAATTATGCTGAAAGGATCAAAGCATTTATCTTTTGCAAGTGTAGAAGATTACCTGCACATGCAGGAAGAACCCGCCCGCAATACCCTGCAAAAAATGCGTGCCACCATAAAAGCTTTGGTGCCTGCAGCCGAGGAAGTAATCAGTTATCAGATTCCTACTTTTAAATACAACGGTCCCGTGGCAGCATTTGCTGCATTTAAAAACCACTGTAGTTTTTTTACCATGAGCCATGCAGTAATGAAAACATTTAAAGAAGAACTAAAGCCATACAAAACCTCCGGCGTTACCATTCATTTTCCTTTAGATAAGCCACTGCCTGCCGCATTAATAAAAAAGCTGGTAACAGCAAAAATGAAAGAGAATGCTGAGCGGCTTGCGGCAAAAAATAAAAAGTTACCTGCAAAAAAAATGGCAAAGCCCAAACCAACCGACGGGCAACTGGTTGATGATTACATGAACAAACTAAAGCACCCGCTAAAGGATGAAATAAATGTGGTGAGGGCCATTATTAAAAGTGCCCATAAAAATATTGCTGAACGAATAAAATGGAATGCGCCCAGTTATTATTACCAACCGGCGCAGGCGGAAAACAATGGCAAAGTAACCATACAGGATATGGTAACATTTAACCACCGTGCCACCAATCATGTACACCTTGTATTTCACCACCCCGCAATTGTAACCATCAGCTCCCCATTGCTCGAAGGTGATTATACCAACCGGCGCATGGTTTATTTTACTAACATGGCAGCCATTCGCAAACACAAAAAAGCACTGGTCAACATAATGAACGAGCTTATAAAAATTATAGAAAACAATCATCATTAAAAACAACATGTATGGAAACATTAAACTTCACCACCAACATTAATGCATCAAAAGATAAAGTATGGAATGTACTTTGGGATGATGCCAGCTACAGAAAATGGACCAACGTTTTTAGCGAAGGTTCGTATGCCGAAACCGATTGGCAGGAAGGCAGCAAAGTACTCTTTCTGGATGGCAGTGGTAAAGGCATGGTAAGCAAAATTGAAAAAATTACTCCCAACGAATATATGTCCTTCAAACACCTGGGCATGTACGATAATGGTGTAGAAGATACCAGCAGCCCCGCAGTAGAAGGGTGGGCAGGTGCCACGGAAAATTACACCCTCGAAGAAACCGGCGGCAATACAACCCTAACCGTAGAAATGAATATTACCGAACAGTTTAAAAGTTATTTTACAGATACCTGGCCCAAAGCCATGGAGCAAATAAAACATTTGGCAGAAAATAATTAGAGAAAGTTTTCAGGGCTGTAAAAAATATTTTTTGTCCGGGCATTGGTTCCTTGAGGATCA
>JANMVB010000375.1:0-8331 GCA_031392305.1 Ferruginibacter sp. | reverse complement strand
CCATTACAAAAAGCTGTAAAAGCCTTATTGCTTTTCTGTATTTTTTCTGGAAATAGCCAGGCGCAAAATGCCCGTATAAAAATTGATCTTGAAAAAACGATTGGTGAAGTTGATAAAAATATTTACGGAAATTTTGTGGAGCATTTGGGCAGGTGTGTGTATGGTGGTATTTATGATTCTGTTTCAGTACTTAGTGATGCCAACGGTTTTAGAAAAGATGTAATGGCTGCTGTTACTGATTTGCACCCCACCATTGTAAGATACCCTGGCGGTAATTTTGTTTCGAATTATAACTGGCTGGATGGGGTAGGGCCTAAGGCTGAAAGGGTGCCACGACTGGAACTTGCCTGGGGTACTTTAGAAACCAACCAGTTTGGCACCAACGAATTTATTGCCTATGCAAAAAAAATTGGAACTGAACCCTACCTCTCTGTGAATATGGGCACGGGTACCATTGAAGAAGCCCGCCGCTGGGTTGAATACTGCAATGTAAAGGACGGCCCTTTTTATGCAGAGCTTCGAAAAAAACACGGCTTTCCCGAACCATACAATGTTAAATACTGGAGCCTCGGTAATGAGATGGATGGGCCATGGCAAATGGGCCACATGAACGCTGACGACTATACGAAAAAAGCAAGGGAGGCTGCCAAGCTGATGGTGCGTACTTCGCCGGGGATAAAACTGGTTGCTGCAGGTTCATCTAACTACCGGGCGGGTGCAGACCCTGACCATTGGAACCAAACCATTTTGCAGGAGCTGAAAGATGTGATTGATTATATTGCCCTGCATATTTATGTAGGCAATGTGGATAGTAATTATTACAACTTTGTTGCTACGCCGCTGGTATTGGAGCAACGCACTAAAATTGTAAAGGGTATGATTGACCAGGTGATGCAAACGGCAGACCGGGGAACCCGTGACCCCATCTATATTGCCTGGGATGAATACAATGTGTGGTACCGGGCAAGAAGGGGCGCTGCAGCAAGAGGTAAAACAGCGCTGGAAGAAAAATACAACCTGGAAGATGCATTAGTAATTGCCGGATTTTTAAATGCTTTTATAAGAAATGCGGATGTAGTGAAGATGGCCAATATGGCGCAACTGGTAAATGTAATTGCTCCGATATTCACCAATGAAACAGGCATGTTTAAGCAAACAATTTTTTATCCGCTGCAATTGTTTGCAAACAATGCTTATGGTACTTCGCTGAATGTATTGGTAGATTGTAAAACGTACAATACACCCAAATTTTTTATTGGCCTGGGTGAAAAAACCACCCAGCAAAACAATGTGCCTTACCTGGATGTATCGGCTACTTATTACCATGGAGAGCTGGTATTGAATGTGGTAAACCGAAATAAGGATGAGGCCATTACCACGGATATTTTTTCGCAAAATGGAGCATTTGCCGGTGAGTTTAAAGTATATGAGGTGAATGGCCCCGGCATAAAATCTGCCAATGATTTTAATAAGGAATTGGTACATACAAAAGAGAAGCCTTCTATTAAAACAGGTGGCAATAAAATCACTTATACTTTTCCGCCGCATTCATTTACGATGATGAAGGGTAGGGTTGGCAGGTAAGGTTTATGGCGTTGAAAGGGTTAAAGTTTGTGAGGTTTTTAAAGTCAATTTTTTGATAGGTGGTTTCAAATGGAAGGTGCTTTTACAGCATGTTTGATTTTTTGCCGGAATTGCATTATCAGGGAAGAATGATAATTATAAAACGTAATTAAAGTTGCCAAAAGGTATATAGTACAAGAGGGCGATGCAACGATGTTTCTCATAGTTTCGCTGCACGGACAAAAATATTTTTTGACCATTTTTTATTAAGAACGGACTATATAGAATACTGTTTTGATAGAAAATGTTGAAAGCTTAAAAAAATTTAGGCGGGTAATGTTTTGGAAAGTGACAACCTTTGAAAACAAACAATTGTTTTGATTAGCTTGACTTACATTCGCACGGAATTGCTTCAATAAAAATATTGAAATGAAAAAAATATTCTTCCAGGTAGTTTTATTGCTTTTAGTTATGGGTAACATTTATGCTCAGCCGGTTACTTCCTCTGTTGATGATAGCAGGATGAAATGGTGGAAAGATGCCAAGTTCGGCATGTTTATACACTGGGGTATTTATGCGGAACTTGCAGGTACGTATGATGGAAAACAAATAGCAGGTATTGGTGAGTGGATTATGAACAGGGGGAAAATTCCGGTAGCGAAATACAAGCCCTATGCAAGCAAATTTAACCCGGTAAAATATAACCCGGAGGCGTGGGTGAAGATGGCCAAAGATGCCGGGATGAAATATATTGTTATCACTTCGAAGCATCATGATGGCTTTGCTTTATTTGATTCTAAAGTAACCGATTGGGATGTAGTGAATGCAACGCCGTATGGAAAAGATTTGCTGAAACCTTTGGTTGCTGCCTGTAGAAAACAAGGGATGAGAATTGGTTTTTATTATTCGCAGGCACAGGATTGGAGCCATGCAGGCGGTGCTGCCAGTGGCGGCCACTGGGATAAAGCGCAGGATGGGGATATGGATGCTTACCTGGATAAAATTGCGGTGCCTCAGGTAAAAGAAATATTATCTAATTACGGCGAACTTGATATTTTATGGTTGGATACCCCGCAGGATATGACACAGGCCCGTGCCGAAAAATTTATGCCGCTGCTAAAACAACACCCTGCATTAATTTACAATAACCGCCTTGGTGGCGGCTTTAAAGGCGATACAGAAACACCGGAGCAGTTTGTGCCTTCTACTGGTTTTCCGGGCCGTAACTGGGAGGCGTGCATGACAATGAATGACACCTGGGGTTTTAAATCGTATGATACTAATTGGAAGAGTACAGAAACGCTTATCAGATACCTGGCTGAAATTGTAAGCAAAGGAGGAAATTTTTTATTAAATGTTGGCCCCACAGCCAAAGGCGAAATACCCCAGCCAAGCATTGCCCGCCTGGCAGAAGTTGGTAAGTGGCTGAAGGTAAACGCAGCTTCTATTTATGCCACTACGGCAAGCCCGTTTGCATATTTATCCTGGGGCCGCAGCACAAGAAAAGGACAGAAATTATTCCTCCATATTTTTGATTACCCGGCAAATGGTGAGCTGCTTGTGCCGCTGGGCAACAAAATTAAACAGGCTTATTTACTTGCATCCCCGGCAAAAAAATTAAGTGTAAAATCTACTGGCAAAAGTGCGGTAATAAAAATTCCTTTAAAAGCACCTGATAAAATAAACACAGTAGTAGTGCTTGAATTTGAAGGCGAGCCCATCATCACCCCTTCGCCCATGACCGGGATAAAAGCGATGGCTTCCTCACAAAAATCAGAAAAGGAAGGCAGTAAAAATTTACTGGATGGTGACCGCCTCACCCGGTGGCAGGCTGCAGATGGTGAGTCAAAAGCTGTGTTGGAAGTTGACCTGCAAAAGCCAGTTGCTATTTCCAGCCTTATTGTAGATGAGCCCTGGCACCCCTGGGATAATAAAAAGCAACACCTTATTTTGCAATACAAACAGGATGATGAATGGAAAGAAGCATTAAATGTAACTACAAGTGGTGTTGGGTATGTTGGTAATTTTAAACCTGTTACCGCTCAGTATTTCCGGCTGTTGATTGAAAATAATGATGGTCCGCCTACTTTGTTGGAATGGCAGATGTATGGGCCGGAGTAATTTGCTAATGTGAAAATGTGCAAATGTGCAAATGAGAAAATGTGCAAATGTGCAAATGAAGCAATGAGAAATAGGGGCTGATAAAATGAGAAAGCTTAAATAATTTGAAACGGGCTTGGACAGCTCATGGCAAGTAACTTTGAGCAATGAACTATGAACCATCACCCATGAACCAGTATTATCAATTATCAATTAACCAATTATCAATTAAAAAAGCTATCATGAAATTAACATCTTTGTTTGCACTGGGGCTCACTATTTTTGCAGTATCAACCTCATCCTGCAATAATCAATCATCAGAAAAAATGGACGATATAATGGAAATTAAAAAAGGAATAACAAAAACAGCCTTTGGCACCATCGATGGTAAGGAAGTCTATCTCTACACACTTACCAATGCAACAGGAACCGAAGTAAAAATAACTAATTACGGAGGCATTGTTACTTCGTGGATAGCACCTGATAAAAACGATAAGAAATCAAGTATTGTACTGGGCTTCGACAGCCTGAGCGGTTATCTTGCAAAGCCCCCTTACTTTGGTGCAATAGTTGGCCGGTATGGCAACCGCATTGCCAAAGGCAAATTTAAAATTGATACTGCAACCTATACCCTTGTAACAAATAACGGTGCCAATCATTTGCATGGCGGCACCGTAGGCTTTGATAAAGTTGTGTGGGAATCAGCCATAGAAAATGATTCAACTCCCACTTTAAAATTGAGTTATTTAAGCAAGGATGGCGAAGAAGGTTACCCCGGAAATTTAAAAGTAGATGTACAATATACGTTATCAGATGACGGTGAATTAAAAATTGAATACAACGCAACAACCGATAAGCCAACAGTGGTAAACCTAACCAACCATAGTTATTTTAATTTAACAGGAGATGTAACCAATACCATCCTTAACCACAAGCTAATGATTGCAGCAGATAATTATACACCGGTAGATACCACGCTGATACCATTGGGAGAAATCAGAACAGTGAAAGGCACGCCATTCGATTTTACCACCAGCGAAAAAATTGGTGCCCGTATTGATTCAGTAAAAGGCGGGTACGATCACAATTATGTATTGAACAGTAAAGATTCAACCTTGAAATTGATAGTCACTTTAACAGAAGAAACCAGTGGCAGAAAATTGGAGGTATTAACCACCGAACCCGGCGTACAGTTTTACACAGGCAACTTTTTAGATGGCACGCTTATAACCAGTGATGGCAAAGCAATCAATCAGCATACCGGCCTCTGCCTTGAAACACAGCATTTTCCTGATTCACCCAATCAACCGGCATTTCCATCAACATTGTTATTGCCCGGCAAACAATACCATACCGTAACGGTTTACAAATTATCTTTGAGCAAATAATTTATCTAACAACATAACAATTACACAATGAAATTTTTTATAGATACCGCAAATCTTGCCGACATCCGGGAGGCAAACGAATTGGGCATTCTTGATGGCGTAACTACCAACCCATCTTTAATGGCAAAAGAAAATATTAAAGGCGAGGTCGCCATTGCAAATCACTATAAAACCATCTGCGAAATTGTAGATGGCGATATCAGTGCCGAGGTTTTGTCAACAGATTTTGCCACCATAGTGGAAGAAGGTAAAAAGCTTGCAGCCATACACCCCAACATCATTGTAAAAGTACCCATGATTAAAGACGGCGTAAAAGCCATCAAATGGTTTACCGATAATGGCATCAAAACAAATTGCACACTTGTGTTTAGTGCAGGCCAGGCCATCCTCGCCGCAAAGGCAGGCGCCACCTATGTTTCGCCGTTTATTGGCCGCATAGATGATAGCGGCTGGGACGGGGTACAACTCATTCAGCAGATATCAAATATCTACAACATACAGGGTTTCGAAACTGAAATTCTTGCCGCTTCCATACGCAACGCCAATCATATCATTGCATGTGCCGAAGCCGGTGCCGATGTGTGTACCTGTCCGCTCGTTTCCATTTTGGCATTGCTAAAACATCCGCTTACCGATATTGGTTTAAAAACCTTTTTGGCAGATGCAGAAAAAATGAAAGCATAGTTTCATTTCCGCTAAAAAATCGCAAAGCAAATTTGGGCGTGTCCCTGCGGGGTCGGGCTATGCACTGCAAGTCCGGCGCAAGACCCGCCGCACAATGCCTCACCGGGCTTTTCGTTTCTATCCCTCACGCAATGGGCAGTGCAGTATTTAGGGTACAGAGTAGCCTGCTATGCCAGAAGTGAGGTAGGTTAAAAATTATTAGAAGGTGAAAGCAAATTGATATAATAAAACAATACAAGCCCCGCCACAAAGCGGGGCTTTGTGTAAAGTAATTTTTATTCAGCCCAGAATGGGCAAAAAATCCCAGTTCAAAATAATCAATATGAATTTAAGCGCAAAAGCATTTTTATTTGATCTCAATGGAACTATTATAGACGACATGAATTACCATGCAGATGCCTGGTCCGATATCCTTAACAACGATCTTCATGCCAATCTCAGCAGGGCAGAAGTAAAGTCGCACATGTACGGTAAAAATGAAGAATTATTGATCCGCATATTTGGAGCTGAACATTTTTCGCAGCAGCAAATGAATGCACTCTCCATCGAAAAAGAGAAACGCTACCAACTGGCATATTTGCCAAACCTTGCGTTGTTAAATGGATTGCAGGAGTTTTTAGAAAGTGCAAAAGAAGCAAAAATTGAAATGGCCATCGGTTCGGCGGCCATTCCTTTTAATATTGATTTTGTGTTGGATAATCTCAGTCTCCGCCATTATTTTCCTGTGGTGGTAAGTGCGACAGATGTAGCCATCAGCAAGCCCCATCCCGAAACATTCCTGCTTTGTGCAAAAGCTTTAAATATATCGCCGGAGGATTGCATCGTTTTTGAAGATGCACCAAAAGGGGTAGAAGCAGCCAGCAACGCAGGTATGCAATGTTTTGTATTAACTACCACCCATGCGAGGGAAGAGTTTAGCCAGTATGAAAACATAATTGGCTTTGGTGATGACTATGCAGGATTGTATATTAAAAAAATATAGGAATAGACAATTAGTTCTCAGATCAATAATTATTCATTCTTTATAGAATACATTTTCTTTTTTTTCTTGATAAAAAAAAGAAACAAAAAAAATCAAGGCTGCGAATAAAAAGGCTGAAAATTTCAACATTATCCTAAAATCAAGGAACTCGCCGCAAGTAGTATGATGATTTGAAGTTTCTGCCCGGCTCAAACAACCTTGATTTCTTAACGGATTATGTAGAAATTTTCTAGCACTTTTTATTCGAGGCCGTAACAGTATTTTTTTTTCAAATTGAATATTTAAACGTGAAATTATTTAATTAAAATATGTAGATTTTTATATTACAGCATTCAATCTTTCTTCATCTCAACAACCGTTGTTTTCACTTCTTTCTTTTTATCAAAAAATAACATTTTTACAGCCACTATAATCATGAATGCTGCAAAAACCTTTTTAATAGTATCCTGTGGTAAATTAAGCGCTATTTTACTTCCAAAGAAACTGCCCACCAAAAATCCAACAGCCAATAAACCAACTATTTTAAAATCAACATGGCCCTGTTTATAATAGTTAAGCACAGCTAATATTCCCACCGGGAGCATAATTAATCCAAGTGATGTTCCCTGGGCGGTGTGTTGCGACATTCCTAAAAAATAGATAAGTGCAGGCACAATTATTAATCCACCCCCTACACCTACCAAACCACCTAATATTCCGGCAGCTATTCCCACTAATATTACAATCAGAATTGTTTGGGTATCCATATTTATTTTTTTAAGCATCAGGATTTAGGCGGGTAATTTTTTTTGTATAAATCAATGGCCTCGTGAATTACTTTATATGCTGCAGTCTTATCCTGAAAATCATCAATCAGCACTACTTTATTTTCCAATACTTTGTATTGCTCAAAAAAGTTTCTTAGTTCTGCTATTATATGCGGAGGCAGGTCTTTTACAGATTTAATATGACTTACTGAGGGATCTTTTGCTGCAACTGCAATGATCTTATCATCCACAAGGCCCGTATCGATCATTTGCATGTTGCCGATCACATATGCTTCAACCAGGCAAAGTGGTTGTATGGATTCAGAACACATCACCAGTATATCAAGTGGGTCACCATCCTTGCCAAGCGTTTGCGGAATAAATCCATAATTGACAGGATAATGAAATGATGAATAAATAACACGGTCGAGTTTCAGCAAACCTGTCGTCTTATCGATCTCATATTTTGTTTTGGATCCCTGAGGTATTTCTATCAGCGCGTTTACAAGTGATGGAGCATTATCTCCATAACCCGCACCATGCCATGGATGAAGTACATACATAATTATAAGTTTCCCGAAAAAGTGTATTTAAAATCTACAAACCATTCGTTATTTTTCTTCACCATTTTTATTTTGGATGGTGTATTCTTATAGGTATTTGAATAATGAATTATGGTTACTGAATCAGAAACATTTTCAATTCCATCTGCATTGATAATAATGTTGGCTTTTTTATATCCTTCCTTATCTTCTGGACTGCTGCGGTCATAGAATTCAACAAGCTTATTGAAATAATCCAGATTGAGACTGTCTGATAAAATATAATTCTTTGCGTCATCATAATTACCTTTTAAAGAGGATTCAAT
>JANMVB010000364.1:0-5691 GCA_031392305.1 Ferruginibacter sp. | reverse complement strand
GGGCTCCTGCTCATTTCCCTTACTTTCGCCACTGCCTCCACTACTTTTTCAAAAGGCACTTCCTGGTGCTCATAAGCTTTTAACGTATTAGCTCTTACCAGTTGCAATAACTCTTTGAATGAAATTGTATCCGTAAGTTCTGTACGTAAAGCAAGTGTATTGATAAAGAAGCCGATCAGTCCTTCCAGCTCTTGTTGTTGCCTGCCTGCAATAGGCGTACCCACACAAATATCCTGCTGGCCGCTGTAGCGGAACAACAATACTTTGAAAGCCGCAAGCAAGGTCATAAAAAGGGATGTGCCTTCGTACTGACTCAATTGCTGTAACCCTTCTGCAAGTTCTTTATCGATCAAAAAGCGGGTAAATGCTCCCCGGGTACTTTGCACTACTGGCCTTACAAAATCTGTAGGTAACTGCAACGGCTCCACGCCCTGCAGGTTTTCTTTCCAAAAAGACAGTTTATTTTCCAATACTTCTCCCTGCAAATAACCTCTCTGCCAAATGGAAAAATCTGCATACTGAAGCGGAAGGCTTGCCAATACAGGCTCCCTGTTATCTTCATAAGCTTTCCATAATTCCACCAATTCTTTTATAATTATTGAAGCCGACCAGCCATCTGACGCTATATGGTGAATTGTAACTACAAGCAAATTATCCGCCTCATCCAAACTAACCAGGTCCGCTCGTAGCATGTGATCTTTTGAAAGATCAAAAGGCTTATTTACTAACTGCCTGATCAACTGCTTAAGCATGGCTCCTTCCTCTTTATACTGAACACCCTCAATGATATTTAATTGCCAATTGTCTTTGTTGTTGATGTATTGATAGCCACGTCCATCTTCCTCCCTTATTACTGTACGGAGCACTTCATGGCGATTGATAATTTGCTGCAAGGCATAAGCCAGTGCAGGCTTATTTAATTTACCTTTTAGTCGTAAAATCGCAGGCACATGATATTGAACACTGCCTTCCAGTTGATCGATGAACCATAAACGTTCCTGGCTAAATGATAATGGAATATGCTCCGGTCTGGGGTTAGTTACTTGAATAGCGGGGAGCAATATAGTTCCTGATTGTTTCTCAACTTCTGCTGCTAACAAGGCAACTGTTGGATAATCAAAAATATCGCCGATGGGCATTTCTACACTAAAGGCTTTTCGTATCGCAGAGATCAACCTTACTGCAAGCAGGGAGTGACCACCTAATTCAAAAAAATCATCATGTACGCCTACCTGCTCTACCTCCAGTACATCCTCCCAAATGGATGCAAGTTTGGCTTCCACTTCATTGCGGGGAGCAACATATTGGCCGCTTAACAATTCTTCACCATCTGGATCAGGCAATGCTTTCCTGTTTACTTTCCCATTGGCCGTTAATGGCAAATTTTCAAGTTCTATTAATATGGAAGGCACCATATATTCCGGAAGCCTTTCTTTTAATTCTGTAAGGATGTCTTCTTTTTCAAATGCTCCTGCTGGTACGATGTAGCCTACCAGTCTGCGATTACCTTGCTTATCTTCTCTTGCAAGCACAACAGCTTCACTAACCAGTTTACTTTGCAGCAATACAGATTCTATCTCTCCAGGTTCAATCCTGTAGCCTCTTATTTTTACCTGGTCATCTACACGACCAATAAATGAAATATTGCCATCTGGTAAATACTTCACAAGGTCGCCGGTACCGTACATTTTTGTACCGCTTGTTTTTGTAAACGTATCTGCTATGAATTTCTCTTTTGTCAGTAGCTCATTGTTATAATATCCTTTGGCAACACCCTCACCTGTTATATACAACTGGCCGGGTACTCCAATGGGACAAAGCTGCAGATCTTTTGATAATACATATACACTTGTATTGGAAAATGGCCTTCCAATTGGAATGGTCTTGCCATAATTATTCCCCGTGGCTACAACATGCAGCAGTTTGCCAATGGTGGTTTCTGTAGGACCATAATGATTTACCAACTTGCAACCACTTACCGTTGATAGTATATTTTCAGCCAATTCAGCCTGCAAAGCTTCCCCGCCAAAAACAAGTAATTTTTTGGGGAGCAACATACCTTCATCCTGAGACAGGGCCTTCCAATGTGAGGGAACTATTTTTAAACAATCAATGGAATGTTTGGCAAAATAATCATGCAACAATTCAATATTACTCACCGATTCTTTTGTAAACAAATGCAATGCCCCGCCTGAAAGCAATGCCCCGTAAATAACCGTATTACCTAAATCAGTTGCAATAGTAGATACAAGCGCAAATGATTTGCACTGATCTATTTGGGTTGATTGATTAAGCCCATAATAATAATCCACCAGGTTACTATGCGTAATCATTACACCTTTAGGTTTACCTGTAGAGCCTGAAGTATAAATTACGTAAGCCAGGTTATCTGCCGATACTTTCGATGTAAGGTTTTCTGTAGGCTGATTGATAGCCTTATTAGTTTCTACTATTAATACATCTGCTTCCAGCTCCAGCTTATCAAAACAATTACTGCTAGTTACAATTATTTTTGCGCCTGCATCTTCCAGCATGTAGCTGATGCGGTCTTTTGGGAAATCAGTATCAATGGGCACGTAAGCTGCACCCGCTTTTAAAATACCGAGCATGCCCACCATCATTTCAATTCCACGTTCTATGTATAAAGGCACGGGTGTATTTTCTCTTACGCCTAGGCCCTTTAAATAGTGGGCCAGTTGATTGGCTTTTTCATTGAGCCTGCCATAAGTAATTTGTTCATCTTCAAATACCAGGGCTATCGCACCCGGTGCTTTTTTTACCTGTGCTTCAAAAAGATCAACCACACTTTTATTGTTGGGATAAGCCACAGATGCCGTACTAAATTTCTCCAGTATTTGTTGCTCCTCAGCCACCGTAATCATTTGCAACAAACCAATTTTTTGATGCGGATCTTTTGCAACTGATGCAAGCAACTTGTTGAAATGGGCAGTCATGTTCAGTATAGTTTTTTCGCTGAACAAGTCTGTACTGTATTGCACAGAACCCTGGAAACCTGCTGCCGATTCCAGTATAAAAAAAGTTAAATCAAACTTTGATATGTTTGCCTCATAGCTTTCCCTTGTCAATTGCAGGTCGCCGAGGCGAAGTGCTGAAGCCTCCGGAGTATTTGACAACACCAGCATTACCTGGAACAACGGATTACGGCTCGGGTCCCTTTCGGTAAGTACCGTATCTACTACTTTTTCAAAAGAAACATCCTGGTGCTCATAAGCCTGCAGCGTGGTTTTTTTAACCTGCTGCAACAACTCAATAAATGTTTCCTGGCTGTTTACCTCACTCCGAAATACCAGCGTATTTACAAAAAAACCTATCAAACCTTCCAGTTCTTTTTGCTCCCTGCTTGCTATTGAAGTGCCTACACAAATATCATCCTGACCGCCGTAGCGGTAAAGCATAATTTTAAAAACAGCCAGCAAGGTCATGTACAAAGTAGTGCCCTGCTGCTTGCTTAATTTTTGAAATTGTTCGCTTAATTGTGCGTCCACCGTAAATGGTACACTTGCCCCTTTCGATCCCTGTACAGGCGGACGCTGGTAATCGGTTGGTAATTCGAGCGGGGTGGCTCCGGTAAGTTTCTGTTTCCAGTAAGCCAATTTTTCATCAAGCACTTCCCCCTGCAGGTAATTGCGTTGCCACACTGCATAATCTGCGTATTGTACACTAAGCTGGGGTAAGCTGGCTTCTACTCCATTTATAAAAGCGCTGTAAATTTCAGCCACCTCTTTCACAAGTACAGATGTTGACCAGGCATCTGATGCAATATGATGCATGGTGAAAACCAATACATTTTCTTCCGCATCCATTTCTATCAGCGTGGCCCGTACCATATCATCCTGTGCCATATTGAAAGGTGCCCTTATTAATTCACGGATCACCTGCTGCAATGCAATGGCTTCATTAATATATTTACTGCCATCAATTATATTCAGCCTGCTGTTGTCTTTTTCTTTTATCACCTGGTAAGCCTGCCCGCCCTCTTCACGTATTACGGTGCGGAGCACTTCATGGCGATTGATGATATATTGAAAAGAATGGGCAAGCGCATCTTTATTTAATGTTCCTTTTAGCCTTAGCACTACCGGTAAATGATATTGCACGCTGCCTTCCAACTGATCAATAAACCACAGCCGCTCCTGCGAAAACGACACCGGTATTTTTTGTAACCCGGCCCTGTCAAACACTGGTATTTTTTGTGATAAATGCGCCTTCTGCTCTTTGCCGGCAAAGTTTTCAAAATAATGGATCAGAGATGGTTTGTTGGCCTTTAATTCTTCCAGCAATTCTTTTTCAATTGCCTTTCCTTTTTCCACATGCACAGACAACTCCCCGCCGGAAAAGCTAATATTAACTCCCTGGCCGTTTGCCTTCTCCAATAATTTTAAAACGGGTGCAAGCGTAAAAGTTGACATAATTTTTTTTCTATTTAAATCTCAGTACCGGGCACGAAAATCATTTTTTATTTTAAGCCCGGCATTTTTTTGCATTATGCTTATATTATTTATTTAACCAGCATTATATATTTCTCAACATCGTTGTGTCACTCCCTTGTACCGCATACCAATGTGGTGCTTTTATTATGTTATGTAAAGAAGCATTATCCTACGCACATTTATTAGCAGCCATTTGTACGAATACTATTGTCACCTCTTTAATGTGTGATGTAAACAATCATTACGCAACTCACATTTACTAACAGCCACTGTTTAATTTTCAAATACAGTTTCCTACAAAGTACTTTAAAGCTCCTGTTTGCACCCATGTACAAGAGTGCGACGCCACCGAAGCTTAATCAAGGTACAATTGTCTGGCTCAAAATAATAAAGAACTCATCAAAATTCAATGCTCCTAAAAAAATTTTTACTTACAATTTTATGGTATCATAATTCTCCAGTTCCTGTTGCGCATTACTTTGGTTTACCTTAATATAATTCGCTAATTCTTCAATAGTTGGCAGTTCGAAAAAAGCACTGATGGCAAGTTCCACTTTCAGCTCCCTGCGGATGGAAGCTATCAGGCGCATCACCAGTAAAGAGTGCCCGCCCAACTCAAAGAAATTATCGTTTATCCCTACCCGTTCCACTGCCAGGATTTCTTTCCAGATTTCAGCTAACCGGGTTTCCAATTCGTTGCGTGGGGCTACATATTGGTTACTCAGCAAGTCTGTTGCATCCGGTTCGGGAAGTGCCTTTTTATCAATTTTACCATTGATATTGAGTGGCAGGCTTGCCATATTTACCCATAAAACCGGGATCATATAATCCGGCAATTTACTTCGTAAATAAGCCACCATTGCTTCCTTGGTAAACAAACTGTTGGGCACGATATAACTTACCAGCCGCTTGTTGCCATTACCATCGTCTTTTGCAACTACCACCGCCTGCTGTACCAACTCACTTTGTTGCAGCACCGTGTCAATTTCGCCAATCTCAATCCGGAAACCACGAATTTTCACCTGGTCATCGATCCTGCCTAAATACTCGATGTTACCATCCGGCAACCACCTTACCATGTCGCCGGTTTTATACATTCTTGCTGCTGGATTGCTGCTGAACGGATCTGGTATAAATTTCTGTTCGGTTAAATCATTACGGTTTAAATATCCCCGGGCCAATCCATCACCTGCAATGTGCAGTTCGCCTGCAACGCCAACCGGTACTAAATGAAGCGCCG
>JANMVB010000319.1:0-4664 GCA_031392305.1 Ferruginibacter sp. | reverse complement strand
AAATAACATTCAAATGCTCACGATAAAGAATTTAAAAAAGTCATACAAAGGAATAAATGCTGTTGATATTGATTACCTCGAAATTTATGCTGGTGAGGTAATTGGGTTGGTAGGTAATAACGGGGCCGGCAAAACAACTTTTTTCCGCCTGGTACTTGATCTTATACGAAGCAATGATGGGGAGGTTTTTTCAAAAGGTAATGCTGTAACTGCTACCGAAGATTGGAAAAGTTATACTTCGGCCTATATTGATGAGGGTTTTTTGATAGACTACTTAACCCCCGAAGAATATTTCTATTTTGTAGGCAAACTTAACCAGTTATCAAAAGCGGATGTGGATGATTTTCTCCATTACTATCTCTCCTTTTTTGACGATGCCATACTGAATAAGGGAAAATACATCAGGGATTTTTCAAAAGGCAACCAGTTTAAAATAGGCATCATTGCCGCTTTATTGAGTAACCCCGAGCTATTAATTTTAGATGAGCCATTTGCCAATCTTGATCCTACAACCCAGCTTAGATTGGTAACAATGATAAAAGCACTGGCAGCACAAAAACAAATGTGTGTAATTGTTTCCAGTCATGATATTAACCAGGTATCTGAAGTGAGCAGCCGCATACTGTTAATGGAAAAAGGAAAGATCATTAAAGATATTGCAGGTGGAGAATCGGCTTATGAAGAATTGGTAGATTATTTTAAAGTGAGATAAGGCCTCCCTGCCCTCCAAAGGAGGTTTCCAAGGGAGAGTCTGCTAAATCCTCCTATAATTTTATACTCCCGTTTGCCCCTTGAAATTGGCTTGAACCTTAAAACTAAAACACAATAAAAGATCCACATAGGTATGCGGTACAAGGGAGTGACACAACGATGATGAGCAATGATAAAATGCTCGTTCAAAAAATGTATTTGCGATATCCCGAATTTCGGGATAACCATTGCTTCCTAGCTTGTGCAACAATAATAAATGTTTTATCCTCTAATTACAAAATGTTGAAAAAATTTATTTCGCTTAAATTTCCTATTTATGCAGATTTTAAAACAAAACCCTATATTTGCACCTTAATTTAATACAATACAATATTTAAAATGGACAAAACACTAGGCACCGTTAAGTTTTTCAATTCTGAAAAAGGATTCGGTTTTATCAAGCATGATGATTCTAACAAAGAAACTTTCGTACATGTTAGCGGATTAATCAACGACATTAAAGAAGGCGACAAAGTAGAATTTGACCTGCAGGAAGGTAAAAAAGGTATGAATGCCGTTAACGTTAAACTGATCTAACTTATTGATCTTTCTTAATAAAAGGTATTGGGCTGCTAAATTTCTAGCGGCCCTTTTTTTGGGTTAGATTTTTGTTAATTGACCTGCATCCTCAAATTATAACGAACCTATTGGCAGTAAATTTGTAAATAAAAGAAAAAAAATATAATGATGAAATTTACTAAACCGTTCTACTTTTCTATGGCAGCTACCTTTTTAATAAGTGCTGCTTCGTTTGCCCAAACTTCTACCGGCAAACTTTCCCTGGTAAAAGGTCAAAAATTACAGATTGATAACAATATTAAATCAGTAATTAACCAGGAAATGATGGGCCAGTCAATTGAAATAATACTGGATGCCAACCTCATACACCAGGTAGAGGTAAAAGACAAAAAAGACAAATCTTACATGGTTTCTTCTACATTAACAAAACTTACCACCAATGGTAATGCCATGGGGCAAAGCATGAGTTTTGATTCTGATAAAAAAGAAGACCAGGAAAGTGAAACAGGTAAGGCAATGAAAGATCAGTTGAACGTAGTTAAAGACGTGGAGTTGAATGAAACAGCCCAGGTGATCAATGCTGTTAAGAGTGATAAAAAAGCTTCTTCCGGCGGGCAGCTAATGGATATGGTAGCCAGCGTAACAGGCGGCAACGCCGATGAAAGCAATGGTGCAAATGCAGCTTTTGAAGTAATGCCCGCAGGAAAAAAAGTAGGCGATAGCTGGTCTGATTCAACCATTACTAATGAAATAAAAACTTACCGCAATTATACCATCAAAGAAATAAAAGGACATGATGCAACGCTGCTACTTACCGGTACACAAATTACCAAAAAGAAGGTGGAGCAACAGGGTATGGAAATAAATGTAACCATGGAAGGCAAGTTATCCGGCGAAGGAATTGTGGATATGGTGACAGGAATTGTGAAGGAGAAAACGATGGTGATGGATGGCACAGGCAGTGCAGAAGTAATGGGACAGAGCATTCCTGTTACTACTAAAACCACTACTAAAACTACCGTTAAGAGCATTTAAATAATAAAATACTTTCACAAAAAAACGTTGGTCAATTGATCAGCGTTTTTTTATATAGGTTATATTTTAACGTCCCATTTCAAAAATAGTTATCTGCAAAATCAGCGGCCTTTCTTTAAAAAACTATAAGCAATGGTTAACAGCAAACAAATAATACCCATCACCCACCAAAGCACATTATAACCAAGGTGGGCCGCTATTTGTGAGCCAAAAAAAGGCCCAACTGCCTGGGCAGATGACCAGGCGACGGTGTACAAAGCAGCATACTGTCCCCTGTTTTCATTGGTTGTTCTTGCTATCCAGAAAGCATTCATAAAAGGCATGGCAATCATTTCACCAAGGGTAACAAATAGCATAGAAGTTGTGGCAATTAATACCGCACTACCCAGCGGCACATTCAGCAGCAAATAAGAAATGCCCACCAAAAAAACACCCGCCGACATATAACGTACCGGCGGCCTCCTGCCTTCAAGCTTAAATACAATAATCATTTCAAAAAAAGCAATCAGCAAGCCGTTAAAGGCCATATTGATACCAATAAAAAATTCTGATAAATGCAATTCAGTTTTATAAAATACAGGCAAAGTAGTAAACAGTTGAAAAAAACAAATGGCAAATAAAACGGTTACGCCGGTAAAAAAAAGATATGGCTTATCTCTGTAAGCAGAGCTGGTCTTTACAACATCTGCGGCTATCTGCACTTTTTTTACTTCACCGGTTTGGTTTGAAGGTTGTAGTATTAAATATAAAATTACAGCAGCTATTATATTGGTGATGCCATCTACCCAAAATAATAATTCGTACCGGTAAGATGCAATAATACCACCCAATCCGCTACCAAATGCCCAGCCTAAATTAACGGCAAGCCGGTTAAGCGAATACGAGCGGATACGGTTTTCATGTTTGCTGTAATGCGCTATCGCCACAGCATTGGCCGGCCTGAATGCCTCATTAACCATACTCAATATAAAAGTAGTGATACAGATAGCCGAATAACTTTTCATTTGGCCAAGCACAATAAACATAGCACCGCCACCCACCAATGTAAAAAGCTGTACATAATAAAAACCAAATTTATCAGTAAGCCTGCCACCCGCCAGGGCGCCAACAATGGCACCAGCACCAAACAGGCTCATCACAAATCCCGCCTTGGCAATACCCACCCCCAATTCCTGCGTCATGTACATCGTCATAAAAGGCACCACCATAGTGCCACTGCGGTTTACAAGCATTACCAGCGAGAGCAGCCAGGTATTTCGTGATAACCCCCCGTACGAATTTTTATATAGATTAATGGTAGCACCAAGCATAAAAGAAATGGTAATTTAAAATCGAAAGCCTCCTGCACAATTTCAAAAGAACCTGCTATTAACATAGAAAAATTAAAATTGGAGAAAAATTTTTATTGGCCAAACGGTAGAATATCTATTAAGCTTTATTGGCGTCGCACTCTTGTACAGTGTATCGCTGTGGAGCTTTACCCACACAATTTGTAAGTGCCAATAGTATTACAATATCGAAGCTTATTTGCAGCCTATTTTTTTTCTATCAGCTCAAATTTTTCAGTCTTTTGGATATTGTCAAATGCAGTTTTAAAATCAAGCGGTGGCTTTGCAAGTTTACGAAGGTAGGTATCCAGCCAGGCACCATCTACAGTAATAATAGCTGCCAGGGTATTACCATTTTTCCACAACTCATGTATCATGGTCCACCTCGAAATATCGGTAGTCGCTTTATCCAGTTTTACATTCACCATTAATTCATCCCCAAATTTTATTTCCTTTTTAAACAGGCACTCCTCCCTGAAAATAATGGGGCCAATATTTTGCTGTAACATTAATGCAGGAGTAATTCCATTTTCATTTAAAAATGATATGCGGCTATAAGCCCCATAGTCATAATAAACTGAGTGACGGAGATGATAGTTTGGATCCAAATCGCTCCAGCGGATTTCAATTTTCTTTTCGAAGGTTGCCATTAATGATAAATTTTAGTACAAATTTATTTTAATAATTATAATGCTGGGTAAATTGTAACGCCGGGTGATTGGCTAATTATAACGTGGGAAAGGTTCCACATAGGTATGCAGTACAAGTGAGTGACACAACGATGATGCCCATTGTTTCTTAGCCAAGACAATAAAATTATGGTTTATAAAAGTACGATTTCGAAAAACCGGGACGGACTGGTTTAAACAGGACTTAAAAGCCAGGTAAAAAAGTAAAAAAAATCCTTCCCCGCATTGGAAAAGGAGGAAGGATTGAATGAAAGCATTTATTAATTCTTTTCTTCCATATCTTTTTTCTTTGCAATTTCTTCCAGCAATTTCAAGCCAAGCAAACCACTGATAGGGCCGTTAG
>JANMVB010000285.1:0-2583 GCA_031392305.1 Ferruginibacter sp. | reverse complement strand
TGAGATGAAAATTGTAACTGCTGTTACTGCAATTTCCTGTTTGATTATTGTGATAGTTACCGGCCACAAGGGCGCTAATATTACGCATGGGGAAGATTTTATTTATGCACCTGTACTTGCAGATGAGCAACCCCAGCAGGTTTTATTTGACGATGCTGAAGTGTATGCAAATATGGTGCAGCCTGTTTTTCAATCGAAGTGTGCCGGTTGCCACAATGAAAAAAAAGCAAAGGGCGAATTAATAATGGCCACAGCAGCATTACTGCAACAAGGTGGCAAGAGTGGCCCGCTGTGGGATTCGGCTGAAAATGATGGTGGCTTGTTATTGCGCAGGATACATTTGCCTTTGCAAAGTAAAAAACACATGCCGCCTGCCGGCAAGCCACAGCTCACTGATGAAGAAGCAGCAATTATTTCAAACTGGATAAGAAGTGGTGCAAACTTTTCAGCAAAAGTTAATGAGCTACCGCCAACGGATAGCCTGCGTATAATGGCAGCAGCTATGTTCAGTACTATTGAGACGGATGATTACAGTTTTTCGCCTGCGGATGAAAATAAAATAAAAAATCTGCACAATAATTACCGGACTGTTACACCACTTGCTACAGGCTCGCCTGCATTGGGAGTTGAGTTTTTTAGTACTGCACAATTTAATGCTAACCAGTTAAAGGAACTGCTTGCAGTAAAGGAACAAATCGTTGCACTTAATGTAAATAAAATGCCCGTAACAGATGATGACCTTAAAATAATCGGGCAATTTATTAACCTGCGTAAGCTCAATCTATCTTTTACAAATATTAAAGGTGCTGGTTTGCAAATGCTGAAGCCATTGAAAGAATTGAGGCAGTTGTCTCTTTCGGGAACAGGTGTAGGTGCCGCCAACCTGGCCACGCTGGCAGCATTGCCAAACCTCACCCAGCTTTTTATCTGGAGCACACCGGCGCAAACAGAAAACTTAGCCGCCATTAAAAAGCAGTTGAAAAATACCAGCATTGAAACCGGCTTTACCGGTGACACCATAAAAATAAAATTAAATGAGCCACTGGTACAGAATGAAGAAGATGTGTTGATGGAGCCCATGCCACTAAAATTAAAACACTTTATAAAAAATGTTTCCATCCGATACACTACCGATGGATCAGAACCAGACAGTATAAAATCGCCGGAGTATAAAGCAGGTGTAATTATTGACAGGAGCATGACGGTAAAAACAAAAGCGTTTAAGCCTGGCTGGTATAGCAGTGATATAGTTGAAAGATCTTTTTTTAAAGCCGGCTATAAAATTGATTCGATACAATTGCTGAAAGCACCGGATCAAAAATATAAATCGATTAACCCTGCTGTATTAACTGATGCACAAAAAGGCGAGCCTAAATTTGGTAATGGAAAGTGGATTGGTTACAGGGAACAACCGTTGGAAGCAATGATGATATTAAATGAAGCAAAGGATATTTCGATGGTTACCATCAGTTCGTTAATAGACATCAACAGTTATTTAATGCCGCCGCAGGAAATAATTATTTGGGGTGGTAACAATGCCGGGCAACTGCATTTAATAAAAAAAATTACGCCTGAGCAACCACAAAAAAGCGTGCCTGTTTATATAAAGGGTTACGACCTGGTATTTAAAACCGAGAAGCTAAAATATATAAAAGTGATGGTAAAGCCACTTGCCAAACTACCCGCCTGGCATGGTGGCAAAGGAGAAAAAGGCTGGGCCTTTGTTGATGAGATATTTTTAAATTAGGTATTCAATTTTCTCTCTTTTTTTCTTAAGGAAATTTGTTATCCGAACAGATGCTTTTCAATTAAACATCGCTGGCAGACTGTCTCGTCAGCAATGACGAGATCGCACTTCTTTACACTTATATTTTTTGTTGTCCGAACTGAAGTATTTCAATTAGACTTCGGTGGCGTCGCACTCTTGTACATTGGTTCATTGGGGAGCATTTTTAAATACAATTTTGCCAGTGCATATTTTTATTTCAATAAACGCCTTGTTATTACAAAAAGAAAAAGTTCCGAAAACTTCTGGAACTTTTTTAAGCTTATTGAATAGTACTTTTACTGCATATTATCACCAGCACCCTGCTCACCTTTTGTGCTCTTGCGCTTAAACAAAGAAGCATCTATTTTTCCGAAACGATAGCTGAAATTTAATCGTACCATCTGTGGGTCACGCAGGCGATCGTAGTTTTGTGTAAAGTAATCGCTGCTTGAATATTGGCTGCTGATACGTGTTTTAAAAATATCGCTGATGCTTAATGTAATTGCTGCTGCATTGTTTTTCAGGAAGCTTTTCTTAAACGCAAGATCCATACCCCATGATGATTTGATATAACCTTGTGAAGAGCTCTGGCTCTGCATCATCGGTGGGCCCATCATGCCTGAATTAGTGTTTACCGGCAGGTTTGTTTTTGACTGGTAGGTGGTTGTAAACTGTATGGCATAATTAGCCGGCAATTTAAAATTACTGTTGAACTTACCAAACAAACTCCACATAGCATCCTGTGATTGTGTGCCTACATTATCCGTATTTACTTTTGAATTATAGAGGTTTAAGTTGGTGCTGATATCCCACCA
>JANMVB010000284.1:0-3606 GCA_031392305.1 Ferruginibacter sp. | reverse complement strand
TCAGGTTCGCGCGACGCCGCATTTGCGCGATCGCATGCGCCGCGTCGATCTCGACGCCATCACATTTGCGTTCGCGTCGTGGGATGTCGCGGAAAGCGAGTACACAAGCCTCGAACGGATGGCGCGCGTGATGAAGCGCATCCTCGACAGAAATCCCGAAGAAATCTTCCTCATCGAGGGGCACACGGACGCGGTCGGGTCCGAGATCGACAATCTTTCGCTGTCTGACCGGCGGGCGGAGAGTGTAGCGATCATCCTATCGGATCAATTCCAGGTGCCGGCGGAGAACCTCACGACTCAGGGCTATGGAGAACAGTACTTGAAGGAAGACACCGATGGTCCCTCGCGCATCAATCGCCGGGTCGCCGTGCGCCGCATCACGCCACTATTGTCGAGTGACCGTGTGTTGCTTTAATAGTGTGCAGTACGCCGTTACTTACATACTTATCGGTTGTTGCAAGGGCGGCTTCATCAAATTTTATTGTATTAAAATTATTGTATTTGCCTCCAAGCATTTGAATACGTATTGTTGTATTTACATCTCTAACAAAATATAACTGATTAGAAATATGATTTAAGATGAACGCTTTAAGTTTTACTTTATCGGCCACTACTGCAGGATCAATGGTTTGCAATGCAGCATTGGTAGGTGCCCAAATGGTAAATGTTTTAGATGCCTGCAATGTTGAGTCTAACCCGGCAAGGCCAACATACTCCCTGAATTTACTTACATCCGGATTGGATGAAATGGCCTGCAAAAGATTCTGTGTTAAATCCTGCTGCACAATTGCTGTATGATCTTTCCATTTATTACATCCTGCAATTACAAGTGTAAAAAACAAAAGTGTACCAGTTAAATATTTTTTATTATCCATCACTAATTATTTTGTTGCGTCGTTTTATTTATCATTTTAAAAAAATTGCAAAGAGCCGTCAGAGGCAAATCTTGGTAAATACTGATTTTGATTAATAGGAATAAAATGGATCATGTCAAGAAAATCAGATGGGTTACCGGTACCGGCTGCAGGCAGTGAACGAAATGTAATTTTATGCCTGTCGGTTGTAGCTACATCAATGATACCTAAAAATTTACCTGTCATAAATTGTGTAGCTGCGGTAGAATATTTTTTCCAGCCTAATGCTTCTAATTCTCCATCGGTTAAGTTAGGGCGCTGTTCGCAAAAATTAAATGGCCTCGATAAACTAACACCATCGTACTCTACCTGCACCGGCATGTTACTGCCTCCGGGTAAACCTACCGTACCCGAACCCTTAGCCGCTCTGTAACAAACCCATACTTTATACCTTCCCTTAATAATGATGGGTGTTTTAAACTCTATCCAGTTATGACGTGACGTATTTCCCATGGGTACATTTAAATAATCGCCCCAGTAAACATTAATAGAGGTTGATGTGGTATAAACGTATTCCATAACATTAACAGGATTGTTCCATGTCATGTCTTTAATTGCACCGTAAGCAAAATTGAAATTAGCCCGTCTGAAAACCGCAGGCAATTTTCTTACTTCCGGAAAATCTGCCATATCCCAATACACTGGCGATGGCTGACGGATTTTTGGTGCAAAATGTGCAAGAGCAGTATGCAATACACCAGTAGTTGCAGACAGATCGCTTGTAGAACGTTCCAACTCCACCCCTTTTTCGAGTATGCCGTTAAAAGTAAGTTCGTTTATCAAAATTCTTATGTCATCTAATTTTGATGCTAAAACTTCTAATGGCGCCAATGTAGGATGAGAGCTTGCGGAAACAATATCGGCAAGATATCTTGGATCAGGGATGATGTGGTATTTTACGTAGATATTTAAACTGTCTAATGGATTTAATGGATTACCCGTATTGGAATACTTTGCCCTTAATGCAGCAAAACTTGCAATGCCGGAATCCTGTAATGCCTGGTTAGTTTCTGCTAAAACTGTAAACCATTTTCTTAATTTAGGATCGGTGCTGTTGATTGTATTTATAGTGTCGTAGTAACCGGTAGCCTGCAATGCCTGCTTAAAAATTGACAGCCTTGTATCTGCAGAAATTAATTCAGCTACAGTTTTGGAAGCAGGCTTTAATACCTTATCTATTTGATGAATTATCCCATTACCCGTTTTAATATTACCAGCAGTAATTGTGCCCTGGCGATTTACCAAAATGGTAGAAACTCCACCATTATTTGCTACTCCAGTTACTAGAAACTGCCCGTACATAGTTATGGTAGGCAGTTTACCATCTTTAAATGACGCAGTGGTTAAAGTATCTTCCAGCAAATGAAATTTTACAATATTTTGTGCTTCTGTTTCTGTTAAAGCAGTTAATGTTTTATTTATTTCAGTTAAGTAAGTTTTAACCGCTTCATCTGTTGGTACAAACATGGTGTACGAACCATAAGCATTTAAAAAACCGCCATACCCTGACTTATCTACTATTGCTGTAATAGAAGCATATTTATCAGGATTGGCTTTTATATACCCGTAAATATTAAGATCGGTGGTAGTGCCTTCTGCCAATTTTATTTTTTTACAACTGCCGGTGTAAAAAATTATAAGCAGGCCAACTATTGCTGCAACCGGAATGCTTAAATATTTTTTCATACGCTTTGTTTTATTTTATTGAAAAACAATTTATTTATAAAAAGGATTTTGTACTAAGGCTTTATTGGTGGTTAATTCATAAGAAAAAATGGGCAGGTAATGACAATTTTTATCTTTGAATTTTGCTATCGCCGATTGCTGGCGGTTAGGCGGCACTGTACCTGCAACTACATCCAATAAAATATCTAACCGCTGATAATTATTTCTACGTGCATTCCTTAAAAGATCAAACCAGCGCTTGCCTTCAAAAGCAAATTCCCTTGCTCTTTCTCTTAAAATATAATCTGCAATGGCTACTTTATCAGTTGGTGCCGGGTTTGCAGCAGTGGCCACTAAAGCCCTGGCCCTGGTCCTGATAAAATTCACAGCATCTATCGCTTCCTGGCCATTGCCTAATTGATTTTGTGCTTCTGCCTTCATCAATAAAACATCTGCATAACGGTACATTATCCAGTGTGCGTAAGATTCTTCCTGTGCACGGGTAGCACTGTTGGCGCCAGAATTATTTAAGCCAATATATTTCCATATAACCTGGTCGGTTGCCCTAACTGCTGCGCCATCGGCACGTATATCAAATTTTAAGGGATCAAGAAAATCAACAGTATATATTTCATCCATTACAATTGAACTTGCTAAAAATCTTCTTCCAACTGTATTAAAAATTGGATAAAACGGATTTAATTTTTGCTGATCAAACTGTAATTCAAAAAGGCTTTCGTTACTGTTACCGTTTACATATAAAGTTTGATACCATATATTAGCATCGCTGCCGTTTACTAATCCAAAAGAATTTGTGTTAATAATTTTATTACAGGCTGCCACGCACTCAGGATATTTTTCCAGCCACAGGTACACATCGGCCTGTATTGCATTTATGGTAGCTTTGGTAATTCTTCCTTTGTTAGATGCCCTGTCGCCATAATCTGTTACAGCAAAAGTTTCCGCTTCGCTTAAATCTTTCAACACTTGTGCAAGCACATCTGCCTGTGAGCTTTTGGGAAGTGAA
>JANMVB010000192.1:0-4884 GCA_031392305.1 Ferruginibacter sp. | reverse complement strand
TGCAGACTATGATGATGTATGCGATTACTATTTATTTGATACCGCCGGTAAAAATGGCGAAGCCGGTGGAACGGGTGTAAAATTCGACTGGAAGCTTATCAGTAAAAGCAAAATAGAAAAACCATTTTTTTTAAGCGGCGGTATTGGGGTAGAAGATGCGGCAAAAGTAAAATCATTCAAGCACCCGGATTATTTTGGGATAGATGTAAACAGTAAAATGGAAAAAAGCCCTGGGGTAAAAGATATGGGTCTGGTGCTGCAGTTAAAGCAGGGTTTAAAAAAGTAAATATTTTTTTAACTGGTGAAAACATCTGAAAAATTTTTTGTCCGGGCAAAGAAGCAATGAGCAGCATCGTTGCGTCGCACACTTGTACATGATATCATTGGGCAACTTTACCTGCCTTATTGCAAAACTTTTTTCTCCGCCGAGGTCGGTATCCTCACCGACCACAACCTTGATAATGGAGCGACAATTTGGAATGCAAGTATAAACAACGGATGCTAAAATAAATTGAAGTGAATAATTTAAAGTTGCAGCGTAATGATTGAAGTAAGACAGGCGGATGAAAATGACTTGCCCGCAATGCTGGCAATCTATAACGACATCATTATTCATACTACAGCGGTATGGCACAGTGAGCCACACACCTTGCAAATGCGGCAGGAATGGTTTGCCTTAAAAAAGGAACTTGGTCACCCGGTGTATGTGGCAACTGAGCAGGGAAAAATTGTAGGGTTCAGCACCATCGGTCCCTTCCGGCCATGGCACGGTTACCGTTATACGGTAGAAAACTCGGTATATGTTGCAACAGAAAGCAGGGGGAAGGGTATTGCCAAATTATTAATGCCGCCAATTATTGATGCATCAAAAGCATTAAACCTTCATGCAATTGTTGCAGGGATAGAAGCAGAAAATATTGCAAGCATTGAACTGCATAAAAAATTCGGGTTTGTGGAAGTAGCGCATTTTAAAGAAGTAGGTTATAAGTTTGACCGCTGGCTTGACCTTAAGTTTTTGGAATTGATAATTGAGAACCACATAGAATAAACGCAAGCTGCTTTCGTTCCGGAGGAACGTTTGGTAGGTAGAACAAATGTAATGTAGGGATTTAGCGTTCCGTAGGAACGCATGGTGATTGAAAGGGGGGGATGCACCAAACGTTCCTACGGAACGAGGTAAACAATCTGTTTGCCGGGCTACCCACAAAATGTTCCTACAGAACATAAAAACAACCTTATACCTTGCTTTGTGTTTATTCCATTTGATTCTATTAATTTTTTAATGAACAAAACATAATGTTATTAATTTACCCGTTGTATAATATAATTATAACGTAAGAAAAGTTCCACATTGGTATAACGTACAAGGGAGTGACACAACGATGCTGCCCAATGCTTCACAGCCGGAAACAAAAAATAACTAAAAAAAATAAAATGGTTCAAACCGAAACGATACTAAATACTTCTGAAAACTGGGGCGTTAACGAGCATGGTTATTACGGAAAATTTGGGGGAGCTTTTATTCCTGAAATGTTGTACCCCAATGTAAAAGAATTGCAGGAAAAATATCTTGAAATAATGTATGAGCCTGTATTTCAAGCGGAGTTTCAACAATTGCTCACAGATTATGTAGGCAGGCCAACACCATTGTTTTTAGCAGAGCGGCTAAGCAATAAATATGGTGTGCCCATTTATTTAAAACGGGAAGATCTTTGCCATACCGGGGCACATAAAATAAACAATACCATCGGGCAGATTTTACTTGCAATAAAGCTCGGCAAAAAAAGGATTATTGCAGAGACTGGTGCTGGTCAGCATGGTGTAGCTACCGCCACCGTATGTGCGCTAAAAGGCCTGGAGTGCATTGTCTATATGGGCGAAAAAGACATTGAGCGGCAGGCACCCAATGTGGCACGGATGAAGATGCTTGGTGCTACGGTGATACCTGCGCTGAGTGGTAGTAAAACTTTAAAAGATGCTACCAATGAGGCTATCCGTGACTGGATCAATAACCCGGTGGATACACATTATATTATCGGTAGCGTGGTAGGCCCTCATCCTTATCCGGATATGGTGGCAAGGTTTCAAAGTGTGATTAGCCAGGAAATAAAAAAACAATTGCTGGAAAAAACGGGCAGCGAATTACCTACACATGTAATTGCGTGTGTGGGTGGCGGTAGTAATGCAGCCGGCGCATTTTATCATTTTTTAGATGATGCTTCAGTAAAGCTGGTTGCGGTGGAAGCGGCCGGTTGCGGCATTGATAGTGGTATGAGTGCTGCCACTACGCAACTGGGCAAACCGGGTATTTTGCATGGCAGCAAAAGTTTGCTGATGCAAACGGAAGATGGCCAGGTGGTAGAGCCACACAGCATTTCAGCCGGTCTCGATTACCCGGGCATTGGCCCCTTGCATGCGCACCTGTACACCAGCGGCCGTGGAATATTTATGAGCGCCACAGATGAAGAGGCGCTGGCATCGGCATTTGAAGTGAGTAAAACAGAAGGGATTATTCCGGCGCTGGAAACGGCACATGCTTTTTCAGTGTTGAATAAAATGACGTTTAAAAAAGATGATGTAGTGGTGATATGCCTGAGCGGCAGGGGAGATAAAGACCTGGCTACTTACATGAAATATATAAAATAAGCAACACGAAAATGAGCATTGAAATAGTTCCATTCAGCGAAGACCTGGCCCATCATTTTACTGAACTAAATTCCGCCTGGCTGAAAAAATATTTTGTGATTGAACCCATCGATGAGGACATGCTTGCAGATCCCAAACATTATTATATTGATAAGGGCGGGCATATATTTTTTGCAAAAATTGATGGTAAGGTGGCGGGTACTTTTGCTTTGTTTAAAAATAAAGACAATGAATATGAGTTGTCGAAAATGGCGGTGTCAGAAAAATTTCAAGGCATGAAGATTGGAAACCGGATGATGGAATACTGTATTGAAAAAGCGAATGAATTAAAGGCTGCAAAAATAATATTGTATTCAAATACCATCCTTCATCCCGCCATTCACCTATATAAAAAATATGGCTTTGTTGAAGTGCCTATCACTTACTCGGGCTACGTTCGTTCAAATATAAAAATGGAGCTGGTAACAGGATAATCATGAACAGGATAGATCAGTTATTTAAAGACAAACAACAAAACATTTTAAACGTTTATTGCACGGCTGGCTTTCCACAGTTGGATAGTACGCTTGCAGTATTAAGTTCGCTACAAGCTAATCGTGCAGACCTTATAGAAATTGGCATGCCTTACAGCGACCCGCTTGCTGATGGCCCCGTGATACAACAAAGCAATATGCAGGCATTGGAAAACGGCATGAGTATCCCGGTTTTATTTCAACAATTGAAAGGTATGCGGCCCGCTATACATGTACCGGTTATTTTGATGGGCTATATGAACCCCATCATGCAATACGGCCTGGAAAAATTTTGTGAAACTGCAGCCGCTGTTGGTGTTGATGGATTGATACTGCCAGACCTGCCGATGTATGAATTTGAAACCGAATACAGGGAACTTTTCCAAAAGCATAACCTTCGGTTTATATTTTTAGTAACCCCTGAAACCAGTGAAGACCGTATCCGTAAAATTGATCAGTTATGCAGCGGATTTTTATATGCCGTGTCATCATCATCCACCACCGGCAACAGTAAAGCAATAGGAGGGCAGTCAGCATATTTTAAAAAACTACAGGATATGATGCTATCCAATCCGATACTGGTGGGCTTTGGTATTAAAGACAAACCAACCTTTGATGCTGCCTGCCAATATACCAATGGGGCAATCATTGGTAGTGCCTATATCAATGCTTTAAAAGGTTCAGCAGATATAGAACGTTCTACTAAAGAATTCCTAAATACTATCCTGGCTTAATCATTATCCTTTAATCTGGTTAAATTGCACATTCAAATAAAAATTATGAAGAAGATATTACTTTTTGCCACACTGGTTCCAATGTTATCATTTGCTCAAAATAAAACAAAACCCAAGCCACGCAAAACCCCAATGGAGGCACCAAAGCCAGGTATAATAAAGCCTGTAGCTGATGAAACCCCGGCTGATGGATTTATCATCAAAGGTGTTATAAAAGGCTTTCCGGAGGGCACCCCTGTTGCATTATTGAATGGCCAAACCGGAGCCCCTGAAACCGAAGGCAAGGTTACCAATGGTGCATTTGTGTTTAAAGGAAAAGTAACTACCCCTGATTTTAAAATTATTTTATTCAATAACCAACCTCCCTACATTACTGTGTTTTTAGATAACAGTGTTGTAAAGATTAGTGCTGTAAAAGATTCACTGGAAAATGCAATTGTAACCGGCTCCCCTTCACACGAAGACTATAAAGGTTTTATAAATTCACTGGCACCTTATCAAAAAGTATTTGGCGAAAATGCGGGCTATGATTCTGTGGCTGTTGCAAAAGTATTGCAAATTACCAGCGATTTTGTAAAGCAACATCCGGCTTCTTATATTGCCCCGCTTGCCATCATCCGCTACACCCAAATTTCTGATGAAAATAACAATGCCGAAAGTTTATATGGTATGCTTGCACCGGAAGTGAAAACTTCCCCGATGGGTAATTATATAGCGCAGCAAATTGCTGAGTCAAAGAAAAACCCCATTGGTTCAGTGTTGCAGGATTTTACACAAGCTGATACTACCGGCACACCGGTAAGCCTTGCCTCGTATCGTGGTAAATATGTGTTGATAGATTTTTGGGCAAGCTGGTGCAGGCCATGCCGCCAGGAAAATCCAAATGTGGTAGCCAACTACAATAAATTCAAGGATAAAAATTTTACGGTACTGGGTGTTTCCTTAGATAAGGCAAAGCCAGCCTGGGTAGATGCGATTAAAATGGATGGCCT
>JANMVB010000109.1:0-3400 GCA_031392305.1 Ferruginibacter sp. | reverse complement strand
ACCATGCAGATGCAATGATGTTTTGCAGTGATGATAAACACCCTGATAGCCTGGCAGATGGGCATATAAACGAGCTGTGCAAAAGAGCAGTTCTAAAAGGCATCGATATTTTTAAAGTATTACAAGCTGCCTGTATTAATCCTGTATTACATTATAAAATGAATGTGGGCCTTTTGCGTGAAGGCGATACAGCAGACTTCATCATAGTGGAAGACCTGCAAAATTTTAAGGTACTACAAACTTATATCAACGGGGAATTGGTGGCGGAAAACGGCCGCTCATTTATTAACGGGCCTCAATGCGGCATCATCAATCAATTTAGCTGCGAAAAAAAAAGGGTAGCTGATTTTATTGTACCTGGTACCGGCGAAAATGAATTGTTGGTAATAGAAGCACTTGAAGGGCAGTTGATCACTAATAGACTAACTGAAAAAATAACCAGTGTTAATGGTGAAATCAAAAGCGATGTAACGAGGGATATTTTAAAGATGGTGGTAGTTAACCGTTATAAGATTGCACCAGTCGGAAAAGCTTTTGTAAAAAATTTTGGATTAAAAAGAGGCGCCATTGCTTCAACGGTAGCACACGACAGTCACAATATTATTGCTGTTGGTGTTGATGACGAAAGTATTTGCAGGGCAGTTAACCTGGTAATAAAAGAAAGGGGAGGTATTAGCAGTGTAACCAATAACAATGAAATGTTACTGGCATTACCCATTGCCGGATTGATGAGTAATGAAGATGGCTATAAAGTAGCAGCGGCATATACTGCCATTGATAAAATGGTAAAAGAAGAACTTCGATCAACGCTTGCATCACCCTACATGACATTATCGTTTATGGCCCTGTTGGTAATACCGCACTTAAAGTTGAGCGATATGGGCTTATTTGATGGAGATAAATTTGCCCTTATCTCCTGAAGACGAATTATTTGGTGATTGAAAATTATAGATTGGTTTTGGCTCCAACCACTTTTATTACTACACTATCAGTGCCTTTTGGCGTAAAATTTTTAAACTTAAAATCTGCTGATCTGCCAGGCCCTATTTCATCATAAACTGTTTCATTTCCTTTTTCGAGCAGCGTACCTGTTTTACTGTAAAAAGAAACTTCCAGCAGCACATCTTTATAGCTGCACACTTTTGCATTATTGGTAACCTTTCCTTTAATTACAGTTTGACCAATCAGGTTGTGTTTGTCTTTGTTAACCACAGATAAAAACAAAACAGGGTTTTTCTTTTCCTTTTGCTTCAGCGTTTCTTTTACTTTTTCGTAACTGTCTTTTTCCTTTGCCACATTATCTGAGTTACTTGCACATGCTGTTAGCAAAACAGAAAGAAAAATTATGATTGCCTGATTTTTTTTCATCTTTTTTATTACAATTAAACTAATTATTATTCAAACACTTTGTTAATCTACAATTGGCACCTTTAATTTACTACCGTGATTAATGAATACTGCAGCACCATTGCGTGAGGGATAACAACGGAAAGCCCGGTGAAGGTTTTGTGCGGGGGGCTTTGTGCCGGACTTGCAGTGGATAGCCCGACCCGCAGGGACACGCCCAAAAATATTGTTCTTCCAACATCAGAGTTTGATTTATGCTGAACTACAAAATAATTAAATTTCAGATTTCAGTTTGAAAATTTAGATTTGTAAAAATAGATATTTAAAAATCTATCCATGCCATGGTAATTAATTTAAGCGAACAACATTCATTGGTAAGTAATTGGGTAAGCGAATTGAGAGATATTGATATCCAAACAGATCGTATGCGGTTTCGCCGAAACCTGGAACGAATAGCAGAAATCGCCGCTTATGAGATAAGCAAAAAATTAGAATGGGAAGAAAAGGAAATAACCACTCCACTTGGTATTGCCACCTGTAAAGTATTGGCTTCGCAACCGGTATTGGCAACTATTTTAAGAGCAGGATTAGGTATGCACACCGGTTTGCTCAACTATTTTGATAAAGGTGAAAATGCTTTTATCAGTGCTTACAGAAAGCATCATCCTGATGGCACTTTTGAGATAAGTATAGAATATATGAGTTGCCCTGAATTTGATAACAGGGTAATAATTATCAGTGATCCAATGATTGCCACCGGGGCCTCACTGGTAAAAGCAATACAATATTTACGTGATGAAGGGGAGATAAAAGAATTGCACATAGTATGTGCCATTGCTTGCACGGTAGGCATTGAGTATGTATTAAGGGCGCAACCAAAAGCAACCATCTGGTGTGGAGATATCGATGATGAACTTACCGCAAAGGGATACATAGTACCCGGGCTTGGGGATGCCGGGGACCTTGCCTTTGGCCAAAAAATGCAATCGTAAATAAGGTGGAAGGTGTAGGGTATAAAGTGTAAGGCAAGTAAGCAACACCTTAAAGCGTTTAAAGATATAAGTAATTACATACTAACCCCAAACCCAAAACTTTAAACCGTAAACCCTAACCTTAAACTTTAAACCATCTAAAAGAATTAACTAACCGGGTGCAGCATTCTGCCGCAAATCCTTATCTTTAATATTCCTTATCGCTATACAATGAGAAAATTATTAGTATTATCAGTTGTTGTCTTGCTTCCTTTTTTGCTACTGGCCCAGGACCCACATTTTTCACAATTTTTTGCTTCGCCATTAACTTTAAATCCTGCATTTACAGGAAAGTTTGATGGACAGGTTAGGTTAGCCGCTAACCACCGTGATCAATGGCCCTCTATACCCAAAGCTTATGTTACCACGAGTGCGTCTGTTGACTTTAGCATTTTAAAAACTAAAATTCCTGAAGGCGATGTGTTTGGCATTGGCATCTCTGGGTTAAGCGATCAAAGTGCAGATGCAGCATTAAAGCTAAATTATGGTTCACTGGCATTAAGTTATCACAAGGCTTTAGATGAAGATGGATTCAATACTATCGGGGCTGGGTTTCAGGCTACATATAGCAGTGCTATCCTCGATTTTACCAAATTAACTTTTGAAGATCAGTTAACTCAGAATGGATTTACCGGCACTACCGCCGAAACTTTAAGCAACGGCAGCAATCAAAATTATCTTGATGTAAATGCCGGTGTGTTATATTCAGGTTCCAGCAACGGTACAAACAATTATTACCTTGGTGCTTCTGTTTATCATATTAACCGGCCAAACCTTAGCTTTATTGATAAGGTATGGAACCTTTCTCCCCGCCTGACTATACATGGAGGAGGCTCATTTCCACTAACAGATGTTTTAACGATCAATACTTCAGCCATACATCAAATTCAAAATAAGGCAAGCGAAACGCTTGTTGGAGCTGCTGTTTCAGCCAACCTTAATAATGACACTGAAAATCCCAGCAGTATTTATGTAGGCTCATGGATACGTTTTAAAGACGCAATTATCCCTTATGTAGGTAT
>JANMVB010000072.1:0-22338 GCA_031392305.1 Ferruginibacter sp. | reverse complement strand
GTATTGCACCAGTACGATGAAAAAAAAGAAGGTGTTAGTTTAATAGAAGCCTTACCAACCGGCACTGTATTTACCATTAAAGGCGGCAGGCAATTCAGGAAAGAAGAAAAAGTGCGGAAGCGTTTTAAATGCGTGGAAATAGCAACAGGAAAAATCTATTTGTTCAGCCCCGTGTATGAAGTAACTGTAACCGGTGATTAAGTGATATTTATTTACCGGATTGTTTTTTTTGAACAGGCATAGATTCAATGGTCAACATCGTTGTGTCACTCACTTGTGCCGCATACCTGTGTGGATCTTTAATTGCGTTGTAGATAAATAATAACAGCTTTTCATACACTCCACTTTATATCAATTCGAAAAGATCTGAAAATTTAAATGGTCAAAAGTCTCCCTTCCGGGGATTGAGGGGCTTCCCTTTGTGGCTATGACGGGGCTCAAAATAACCTGTTTATAGTTACAGAACTTTTGTATTTTTCAATTCCCCGGTTACATTTACTTAAAATATTTCATCATGAGAAAATGTTGTTACATGATTTGTACCATGATGTTGCTGTTGCAGTTAACATATAGCCAGTCATTTCAATTAAACAGGCATCAGTTTTTTTTAGCAGATAGTGTACTTGAAGTAACGCTTACAACCGATATTAAAAAGCTAAAAACCCACACAAAAGTACCGGTATGGCAACCATGTAGTATCATCATGCAATTTTCCAACAATGCTGAAATCACCGAAGAGATAAGGGTACAGCCAAGAGGGGTTTATAGAAAGGAAAACTGTGATATCGCCGCATTGCTGCTCGATTTTAATAATGCTTCATCTCCTGCATTGGCGCCGCTAAAAAAACTAAAACTTGTTGGAAGTTGCAGGATGGGCAATGGCAACGAAGATTTATTATTAAAAGAATACCTGGTGTATAAATTATATAACGTTCTGTCGGAAATGAGTTTTCGGGTAAGATTACTGCATATCAGTTATAACGACAGCAAGAAAAAATTTAAACCTTATTCGCAGTATGCCTTTCTCATTGAAGATTTGAAAGACCTTGCTGAAAGAAACGATTGCATGGAAATTAAAAAAAGGATTTTTTCAAAAGATGGCACACACAGGGAGCAGATGACGCTGGTTAATTTATTTCAGTACATGATAGGAAATACTGATTGGTCTATTCCAAATAACCATAACATTAAATTGGTTGTGCCTAAAAATGACCCGTTAAATAAACCTTTTGTAATACCGTATGATTTTGATTATGCAGGTTTGGTGAATGCACCTTATGCTGTGCCTAAAGAAGATTTGATGATTGCTTCAGTAAGGGAAAGATATTATAAGGGATTTGCACGAACGATGGATGAATTGCTTAAAGCGGTGGATATTTTTAAAGCGAAAAAAGATAGCCTCCTGTTAATCATCAATAATTTTCAATTATTAAATAAGCAGGTGAAAAATGAAATGACCCGGTACATCCAAGAGTTTTTTCAAATAATCAATGATAAGAAATCTGTGCGTTCATTCTTTATTGATAATGCCAGGATAAGGTAGTTGATTGGGCAAAAAATTAAAATAATATTCACTGCTCTTTTCTTAAGAAAATTTCACACAAAGAAAAAAAAGAAGCAAAGGCGCAAAGTTGATTATGTTCTTTCTTTGCGCCTTATTTTAATTTTTTGCGTAATCGGAATAAGTGGGAATAAATTATTGTTAGACACCTATCTGTTATGTAGGAAAAGATCCACGCAGGTATGCGGTACAAGTGAGTGACACAACGATGTTGAACAATGCTCTCTTGCCCGGACAATAAATTTTATTGTTTAGCTTATAATATTTTAATCATCCACACATCGCAACCATTGTGCCCACTGTTACCCAGCGGACCTGTTAAATAAGTAAAGCCAAACTTTTCATACATAGGAATGGCTACGGTTAATTCGGGCATGGTTTCAAGATATACTTTTTTATAACCCAACTCTTTTGCTTTATCCAGGCATTGTTGCATCAGTAATTTTGCAATTCCTTTTCCCCTGCCTGCCGGTGCCAGGTATAGTTTTACTAATTCGCAGGTATCATCATCAAGCCCATCGGTATGATAAATGCCAGCGCCTCCCAGCACTTCATTATTATATTCTGCTACATTATATATACCGTTGCCTGTTTTAAACAACTCATACAGATGATTAGTACTTTCATCGTAGAAAACTGTCCCGGGCTTATTGGCGTTAAATTCGGTAAGTGCATTTTTAATTATCGCTGCCAGTACTTTATTATCTTTTTCTTCCACCGGCCTTATCATTATATTTTCCATAATTATTATCGCTTTTGTGCAAACCTGAGGATATTATTATTGTTGTCCATTACTATAAATTCCCTATTGCCCCATGGCTTGTCAGTAAGTTTCCCTTTTATTTGTATAAGCCCCTTTGCAGAAAACATCGTGTACAGGTCTTCGATATTATCAACCATTATGAGGCAGCCCAAATTTAAATTGTTGATTTTTTCCTTACTCATAACCAAATGTATTTCCGTATTTTTATATCGAAGTATAGCATAGTTGCCATAATTTGTTGCCACAAAGCCAAGCCTTGATTCATAAAAATCTATAGATTCACTGATATTGTCCGTTGGTAATAATGGGACCGCTTTTTTCAACATTTTTTAAATTATGGTGTTATGATGAAAGGTATTTTAAAATTATTTATTTTCGAGCCCTTAATGCAAGATATATTTTGGAAGTAGTACAAAAGTATAATGAAGAAGAATTGGTGTTGCTGTTGCAGAGACAGGATCAGCAGGCATTTGCATACCTGTATGATAACTATGCCCCCGCTTTAAATGGTGTTATTTTTAGATTGGTAGAAGATAAAGCACTTTCAGAAGATATTTTACAGGAAGCATTTTTAAAAATCTGGAATAATTTTACCAGCTACGATAAATCAAAAGGCCGGCTGTTTACCTGGATGATGAATTTAACAAGAAATCTTACCATTGATACACTGCGAAGTAAAGGATATAAAAAACAAACTAAAATCTCTGGGGATGAAAACTCCGTAAATAATTTGCAAGATAATAATTCTGGTGTGGAAAAATTTGATGCTATGGGAATTAGAAAACAACTCACCAATCTAAAAGCAGACCAGCGACTGGTTATAGACCTGGCTTATTTTTACGGGCTCACTCAAGATGAAATTGCCAAAGAAATAGGGATACCATTAGGAACAGTAAAAACAAGGATGCGAACAGCCATCCTCGAACTAAGAAAAATGCTGCAATACTCATAAATTGGAAATAAAAGATATCATATCATCAGGATTACTGGAGCTTTATGCTGCCGGGCTTACTACAGATAAAGAAACAAATGAAGTAGCTCAATGGCTTGCGCAATACCCTGAAGTAGCAGCTGAATTTAATGTAATTACTGCATGTATTGAAGAATATGCCAAAGGTCATGCTGTAATACCTTCTCCCTCGGTTAAAGAAAAATTATTTGCTTATATTAACCAGGATGCAAATAATAAAGTTGTTCCCCTTTCTTATAAAGAAACCAATAAGGTTTTATCATTAAATACTGTACCTTCTTTTTGGAGAATGGTGGCAGCAGCTTCAGTATTATTACTTATTGGCAGTGTAGCTCTCAATATTTTTACTTACAATAAATATAATGAGGCAGGTAATGATTTGGTGGCTACAAAAGAAACTTTGAATGCACTACAGGAGAAAAATAAAATTACAGAAGAGGGGATGAGTGTGGTACAAAATAAATATAGTGTGCCTGTATCACTTAATGGATTAGAAGCTGCACCCGATGCTGCAGCAAAAGTTTTCTGGATGAAAAACACAGGCGAAGTATTTATAGATGCAAGCAATTTGCCCGATGCGCCGCAAGGAAAACAATACCAGTTGTGGGGCATTGTAGATGGTAAACCCGTAGATGGTGGTATGATTTTGACTTCAAAAAAAGGAGATAAGTACCGCATACAAAAAATGAAAAATTTTGGTAAGGCAGATGCTTTTGCAGTAACGCTTGAGCCTGAAAAAGGAAACCCTACTCCGCAGGGCCCCATGTATGTAATGGGCAAAATGTAATTTCATTTTTTTATAAATTATTTTTAAAAAGCCGGCATTTATTGCCGGCTTTTTATTTGCCTGCAAATCTCTTTTTTAATATTCACATAAAATTTTGCTTGTTATAAAATCCATCAATTATCATCTGTCGTACATCAACCAAACAATTTAAAAACGTAAAACTAAGTAAATGAAAAAGATGAAAACAATGATGATAGTTGCAGCAACTACGCTATTCACAACTGCCTCTTTTGCGCAAATGGAATCTACATCAAAAGAGAAAACAGTAGAAGTTGGAGGCGCAGCAATGTACCCTTCAAAAGACATCGTATCTAATGCAGTAAACAGTAAAGATCATACTACTTTGGTTGCAGCTGTAAAAGCAGCCGGCCTGGTAGAAACATTACAAAGTGCCGGGCCTTTTACGGTTTTTGCTCCAACAAATGCTGCGTTTGATTTATTACCTGCAGGCACAGTAGCAAATTTATTAAAAGCAGAAAATAAAGCAACCTTAACTGCTGTACTAACGTATCATGTAGTAGCCGGAAAATACAATGCTGCTGATATTATGAAGCTGATAAAAGCGGGTGGTGGTACTGCAACAGTTAAGACAGTAGCTGGTGGAAATTTAATGATTAGCATGAGCGGTAAAAACGTAATCATCAAAGATGAAAAAGGCGGCGAAGCGATGGTTACCATTAAAGATGTAAATCAAAGCAATGGTGTAATACATGTGATAGATCATGTGTTGTTACCTAAATAATATTTACAAAGGTTCAAGTTAGGTGGTATGCGGTTCCGATAAATTCGGGGCCGCATTTTTTTGCCCCCTGTTCCCTGAAGGGGAAGAACTGCTCATCATTTAAAACTCCCTGTTTTTTGAAAAATAAGAATCGGGAATTCATTTTTTGTTTTTTGTCCCGGCAAAAATACGCTGATCAACATCGTTGCATCGCCCTCTTGTACTGAATACCATTGTGGATCTTTACCCACATTTTTAATTTATAATGCCAATAAACTACAGCCCCTTATATCCGTATTATCCAGCCTACCTAAAACTTCAAAACTGCCATTACTATAAAGTTTCCCGGCATCTTCTGTTGCAATAAACGAGCAGGAATAAATATTTGCCAGATCAATAATATTGATGGCACCGGTAAGTGTACCGCTGCCATTTTGCACATGCACTGCAAATGGATCATCTTCTTCCCTCATCAATATTTTCATCCAGGGCGGGCAATTAAAAATCCCTTCACCTGCGGAGTAAGCCTGGCTCAATAATTCTGTCATGCCATATTCTGAATGAATATGTTTTAATTTAAAACTTTGGTATAATTGCTGGTGAACCTCCTGCCGCGTAATTTCTGCACGCCGCCCTTTCATGCCACCTGTTTCCATAATGGTGGTATAATGCAAAGGCATGTGGTATAATTCCGCAAAATCAAGTAAGGCAAATGTTACCCCTATCAACAAAGTTTTTTGTTGCTGTTTCTCCAACAGTTCCAGGGTATTACCCAGTTTGTTCAGCTCATCTAAATAAAATCCACTGCTAACATGTTTACTTTGTTGTATCAATTTATCTGCCATCATCACCAGTGATGAATTTTTTCTTTCAAGATAAGAAGGGAGTAGCGCAATAATGCACCAGTCCGATGGTTCACCATAAAACAACCGGAAAGCTGCATTGCAACTTTTTTCGTAAATACTAACAGATTTTATATAATGACGGCTGGTAACTAATTGTGTGGTACCACTGCTTTCAAAAATTGCCTCCGGGTTAAACGAAGTTGTAGTTATTGAATGCGATTTAAAAAACTGAATAGGTAAAAAGGGGATCTGGTGTAGATTTTCTATCGTTGCAGCTTCAATTTTTACAGCCTGGCAATACTGCCGGTACACTGCATTATTTTCATATTGAAAATGAAATATCTTTATTGCAATTGACTCAAAATTTGCATCATTTGCAGCAAAAATAATCTCCGTATTCATCATATTTTTAACAGGTTGATTCAATTTCTATTAGTAAATTTGAAAAATAAAATACAAAGATGCGTTACACAATTATAATTTTCCTCATTAGTATCTTAGCAGTTAGTTGTGGTAAAGATAAATATACTACCAATCCTCAGATTGAATATAAATCACTTAAACCCAACGCCATAAGAAGCGATCTTCCTTTTCAGGTGTTGCCACAATTAACTATTCGCATTACAGATTCTGAAGGCGACCTTGGTTTTGATCCGCCTAATGACGACACTTCATTTGTTTACATAAGAACTATTGTAAATGGTACCATTGTTAATGTAGTTGATTCTTTCCCCATGCCCGATATTAAATCTGTAGTTGGTAAAAATTATGAAGCTGATCTCTTTATTACACCACCATTTAAAAGAAGCACAAGGCCATCTCCAAAAACTGACACCTTATTTTATGAAATTTATGTAAAAGACTTTGCGAGGAATAAGAGCAATGTAATTACCACCACTGATCCGGTGTTTTATGATATCAGATGATCAGGCTTTTTCATTTCATACTTTCTCATTCTATTTTTATTTCCTTATGTGCAGCAGCGCTTAGCCTGCAAACTTTATTGTTGTTATCGCTTCCGGTAAATAGTTACCTGATTGCATTTATTTTTTTTGCAACATTGGCAGGGTACAATGCCTATTGGATGCTCAGCAGGTTTTCCTTCAATGTCTACACTACACTTTTTTCATTCTTACAGAATAATAAGCGTTCAATATTGGTGATGTTATCAGCAATTGCAGGCATGTTATTTTTTTTTGTGCGCCTCCAGCTTGTAATGTATAACCTGGTAATTACTTTCATATTACTTTGTTTATATGCAATGCCAATGTTACCGGTAAATCAATTACAGTTTTTAAGAAAAGCAGGATTTATTAAAACGACTCTGCTAGCATTTACATGGGCAATGGTAACCACGCTAGTTCCCATGCAAATAAGCATTATCAATATAAACACAACAGGCCTGATGGTGTTTTTAAATCGGTTTCTTTTTATGCTTACCCTTTGTATAATTTTTGATAAAAGGGATGTGGCTATGGATAAAATACGGGGATTAAAAAGCCTTGCTACCGATATCAAACCTGTGTTGCTCAATTATTTTGTTTGCTTTGTAATACTGGCTTACGCAATCATAAGTGTTGTAATGAGTTTTTATGGGATTAAAATTTTGCAGGTTGCAGCGCTGCTCCTTACCGGATTGTTTACACTTTGGGTTTACAAAATGTCCCTCAAAAAAAGAGGGTACTTATTTTATTATTTTTTAGTAGATGGCTTAATGTTTTTATCCGGCATGTTCACCTTACTGGCAAGTATTTAGTTAGTTTTGCAAAAAATATATTTTAATGGCAAAAGAAAAGGCAAAAGTAAAAGCACCAAAAAGTTTACTCACTGATGAGTCTTATACTTTCTTAAGAAATTATATCAACAATCCTTCTCCCACGGGCTTTGAAAGCAGTGGCCAAAAAATGTGGCTTGAGTATATAAAACCTTTTACGGATTCTTTTTTTACCGATCCGTATGGCACGGCGGTTGGGGTAATTAATCCTACGGCATCATTTAAAGTAGTGATAGAGGCACATGCCGATGAAATAAGCTGGTTTGTAAATTATATATCTCCCGAAGGTTTAATTTATTTAAAAAGAAATGGTGGCGTTGATCACCAGATTGCTCCATCAATGCGGGTATTGGTACATGGTAAAAAGGGTGCTGTAAAAGCTGTATTTGGCTGGCCTGCAATCCACACAAGAATGGGTGCCGGCGATAAAGAAACCCAGCCTAAGGTGGAGAATTTATTTTTAGATTGTGGGGCAAGAAATAAAAAGGAAGTAGAAGACCTTGGCATTCATATCGGCGCCGTTGCTACCTACGAAGATGGATATGAAGAGCTTGCTTACGATTACCTCATTGGCCGTGCATTTGATAACCGGGTTGGCGGCTTTATGATAGCTGAAGTAGCCCGCCTGTTACAGCTTAATAAAAAGAAACTCCCTTTTGGTTTATACATTGTGAATGCTGTGCAGGAAGAAATAGGCTTGCGTGGTGCAGAAATGATTGCAAGAAGGATAAAGCCAAATGTTGCCATCATTACAGATGTTACACATGATACCTCCACACCAATGATCAATAAAATTGTGCAGGGCGAAACTGCCTGTGGCAAAGGGCCTTCATTAACTTTTGGGCCTGCAGTACACAACAAATTACTCGACCTGGTACAGGGAGTTGCAGCAAAAAATAAAATTCCTGTACAGTTACATACCGTAAGCCGCAGCACAGGTACTGATACAGATTCTTTTGCTTATGCCAATGACGGCTGCCCGTCGGTCCTTATCTCCATTCCGTTGCGCTACATGCATACCACCGTAGAAATGTTGCATAAATCAGATGTTGAAAATACCATTAAACTCATGTATGAAACTTTGCTAACCCTTACCCCTAAAACTAATCTGAGTTATTTTTAATTTTCAAATTGCTGGTTTGGTGATTGTACAACTCAGTTTTTTGTCCGGGCTTAGAAAGCTTTGATGAACATCGTTGTGTCAGTCACTTGTGCCGAATACCATTGTGGACCTTTTCTTGCATTATAACAAAAAACACTCCTTAATGTGACTGAAAAGTAATTTTAAGGAACTAACAATTTGAAAAGTAAAATTGTTTACTAATTAGTTTTGCGTCGGTTATGGGAGAAAATAAAGCCGGAAAAATTCCGGCATACTAGTTAAACCATTCTTTGTATTCTTCAAATCCTTTTTGAGTAAAAGCAACAGTTTTCATAACGCTTATTTTGAAGGGGTAGATGCCATAAAATCCTCTATACTAAATGTGATGAGGTTATGGTCTCTTTTTCCTTCCTCAATTGAAAAGATCAAAAGATTCAGCATATTCGGTATCAAATTCCTTTAAAGAAATCGTTACGCCAATATTATTTCTGATATAAGTTTTTATTTTATAAAGCAGGCTGGCATTAAGAGTTCTGAAGGGTTTACTTTAATAAACGACCAGCCTCACTTGCAGCAATACCAATGTACCTGCTGGCCTTTCTGCCTACTATTATTTTTTCCAATTTTTTTCTACGATTTTCATACAAATCATTTCTTTTTTTTAGGCACTGCTTCGATTAATAAAGTATATGCTTTATTCAATGCAATACCACCTGTCTGTTGCCCTTTGTAATGCCCGAGGCGAACAATTACTAAATCATGAGAAGGAATAATTGTTACAGATTGTCCACCTGCGCCCAGCATCATATAGGCGTCTTTCGGAATAGGAAGACGACCGTCTCCGTTTATCCAAAATAAACCACCGTAGATGGGTCTTCCGTCGGCTACCCAAGGTTCTGCAAGCGTACTTACAAATTTTGTAAATCCTTCTGGCAAAATTCGTTCACCATTCCAAACCCCGTCTTGTAAATAAAGATTGCCTAATCTTGCCCAGTCACGGGCTGAAGCAAATTCATAGCCCTGGGTTAAAAAATTGCCATAAGGATCGGTCTCCATTACCATAGTACGAATACCGATTTTATCAAACAACTCTTTTTGTGGAAACTTATGGTAGTTTTCACCCTTGCCTTCTATTCCTAAGCGATTAAGATAATTTATAAGTACAGGGTCACAATTTCGATAACGACCAACAGTATTAGGTAGCCATTGTTGAGGTAAATTAGCAGCGTACTCAAATGAATTTGCGCCGCCAGTGTACAAGTATAAATGGTCTGGATAGCCCAACGATGTGTTGTAGTCTGGGTCCTGTGGTGCTCTGCAATACAAACCACTTGACATGTGCATGAGGTCCATAATTCTGATTTTGGCTCGTCCATCTCCTTTGGCTTGCCACTGAGGAATTGGTGCCGGCTGCCCCAAAGTATATACCCCCTGGCGAATTAGTATGCCTAACAATGTTGCAGAAAGGCTTTTACCCATTGACCAACTTTCTAAAGCTGTATTCCAGGTGATTCCATCAGCGTATTTTTCGCCAATAATTCTACCTTTGTATGTTACCACAAAAGCTGCTGTTAGTGCTTCTGCCGGTGCAAATGCAGAATCTATTGCCTGCCTTACTTTCTTAATGTTAATGTTAGAAGGTATGTCTGTGATTGGTAATACATCCCCGGTCGGCCATGTGGTTATGGAAGCGTCTGGCAGGTTACGAGAAATTTTTACGGGTTTGAAGTATAGAGAATTACTCCCTTCTGGTAAACAAACACAGCCTTGGTCGCCTGTATAAATTGCAGTTCGTGTAACTCCATTGGGAAGTGAAATAGAAACAGATTTCTTTTCATAATCTATAATTGGCTTATCAACCATTGCTCTTTCTGAATATGGTGCAGTAAAATATCCAACATTTTCAGCAGCAAACTCAGGTGTTAGTCCCGTAATGAAAACAGCAGAACACATTATTTTGGCATAACCAGCAGTATTGTGTGATAACGCATCACCTGGTGGTGCTTTGTATTTTGTCTTTAATTCAAGTTCTGTAGCACGAGCGAACATTTTGCTTCGGGCTTCTGGGGTCATAACCTGAGCAGTGCTAATTGCTCCATTCAAAACAAGAAAAGCCAGGAATGAAAATCTTATTATTTTTTTCATTTTAATTTTTTTTCTTTTGAGAAAAGACTGTCCTAAAATTTGAAGGGTGTCGTCATAGGCTTGCGGGTAACATGCTGATGGACCGACAATTTGGATGCACCGAATTTAAGTGTAATTCTCAATACCATTCATAGATTATTTTCTTTCTAAAACCTTCCCACAATCTTAAAATTAATGAGCCTCGGTGTAAGCCGGTTAGGAATACTATACACCGCATTGGAGAAATCTTTTATCAGTTGATATGAAATGGTATTGCGGCGGTCAATCAGGTTAAACACTTCAAAGCTGGCCCAAATATTTTCAAAATCTTTAAAAGGACTATGGCTCCTGCGTTTATTTTTTTCGCTTAGCAGCAAGGCACTAAAACCTATATCTACTCTAAGATAAGGTTCGATGATAAGTGCATTACGGTACTTAACACTATTGGGGATATTGTACGGCATATTACTTCCGTACAACATGTTGAGGTGTACTTTATAATTTTTATTGGTAGATAAATAATCCTGCAGAAATAACCCAATCGTTATCAGCCGGTCGCTTGGCCTCCTTAGCCAACCCACATCATTTCCAATACTATCTGCAACTACCTGGTCGGGTGTTTTAGCAGTGATGATTTCGCCGGCTGCATTTTTATATTGATAAAATTTATCCCCTTCAAGGTCTTCCCGGGTCCTCATTAAACCAATGCTGAGCCAGCTTTCAGCATCTTTTACCAGTTCGCCGTACAGCCTTGTTTCTACACCATAAGCGTACGCTTTTGCATTATTATTACCAAGGTAACGGATGCGTACATTGTCTATATCATAAGCAATAACATCGCTCATATGTTTATAATAGGCCTCGGCAGTTACACGAAATGGTTTAGTTCCTCTTTTAAAATTATAATCCATCCCTGCCACCACCTGGTAACTTTTTTGAGATGTTACATCTGTATTTAAGCTACCATTATACCTCCGTAATTCCCGGTAAAAAGGTGGCTGGTTGTATGCGCCTGCTGCAAATTTTAAAATAATATCTTTTTTCCAATTGGGCTTAATACTTATCTGCAGGCGGGGGCTAATCAATAATTCTTTATTGAGCGAATTGAAATTATACCGTACACCTCCCTGGAAAGTTATATCCCTTTTTACATTACTAAAGCTAATATTATCCTGCACATAACCGCTGTATTTTTGTATAGAAAGATCAGCCGTTGATTGTAAAAAAGTATTTAGCCTGCCTGTATTTACGGGTAAAGAATAACCGGCGCTATCCTGGTATTCCCACTCGTACAGTTTATCATCAATTTGCGTTTGTTCTATGCTGTTACCGAATTGTATAAAATGTTTTCCCTTATCCAGGCTTCCTTTTAACCCGACATTCCATACTTCAATATTTAATTGGTTGCGGCCATAGTTTTGGTAATAGCCTGCACCAAGGGGATTAACTATTTGTCCGAAAGTGCTGCTGGTATTATCAAAGTCACGGTCGCCAAATAAATAGGCCCCTGCTATATCAAAATTTTCATTTTCCTTATTTTGAAAACGGCTCAGCATCCATTTTAGCCGCAGGTTTTTATTGGGCTGGTGTATGGCACTAAGGCCAATCATGCTTGTTTTGTAGGAGCTTCGTTCCTGCCCTTCAAAAAATATATCAAGCCCCAGGTTGGCAGTAAACAATGGCGAAAATACGGAAGTGGTTTTCTCTGCTGATTCGGGTATCAAAGTAAATTTGGTAGTAGAAAAATTAGCCAGTAATTCCAATTGCAATTTTTCATTTACTTTATAGGTAAGGTATCCCTGTATATCAGTAGAGGAGGGGATATAAGCTCCCTTTGTTTCCTGGCTGCTTAATAAATTCCGGTTACTGCGGTTGCGCACTCCCACCAGGTAAGTTACCCGTTCATTTTTTGATGCACCTTCCAGGTGTATGCCCTGCTCTAATAAACTTACATAAGCAGAGCCCCCAAAGCTTTTCGGTTTCTTATATTGTATATCCAGCACGCTGCTCATTTTATCTCCATACCTGGCCTGGAAACCGCCATTGTAAAAGGTTACATTTTTTGCCAACTCGGGGTTGATAAAACTAAGCCCTTCCTTCTGGCCGCTGCGTACCAGGTAGGGACGAAATATTTCAAAGTCGTTGATGTAAATTAAATTCTCATCATAGTTGCCACCTCTTACACTGTACTGCGATGTAAGTTCATTATTACTGCCCACCAAAATTTTTATCAACCCCTCAATCCCGCCGGTGGTGCTGGGTAACACCAATGCATTTTTAGGATTTATTTTTGTAATACCGGCTTCCTTTCTTTCCCTGTCATCTGTTACTACTACGGTTTCAAGTACTTTACGGTTACGTTCAAGGCGAACAGTTATTTTTTCTTCTTCATTTTCGCTGAGGTAGAAATTCTTTTGCGTGTCTCCGTAGCCGGTATGCGAAAAAATAATGGCAAATGATTTATCTGCAGGCACTTGTATGCGGAAATGGCCACTGTCGTTGGTGGTGATGCCGGATGTTTTGCCAAGTATTACTACAGATACTTTTGCAAGCGGATTTTCATTTTCACCAATAACGCTGCCACTAACAAATGCAGTTTTCTTTTGGGCAGTACTTTGTAAAAAAAGAAGTGATAATACAAAGGCAGTTAGTACTCTCATTTTATGAAGATAAAATATTTTATGCTTTAATTAAACGTGGCGGAAAATATAACATGTATGAAATGCAACTGCAATGTAATGCAGGAAGTACAAAGGATATAGTTACCAAAAAAATGATGATGTGTTGTTTGCTGATTAAACTTATAATTGTGTTTGCATAGTGTGGGAAAAGTTCCACATAGGTATGCGGTACAAGTGAGTGACACAACGATGTTGCCAAATGCTTCACCGTATGGACCACAATAAGTAGGGTGGAATAAAATAAAACGCTGACAGAGATATAAATTTTTTCCCTGCATGAAATTTTAAAATGCTTTACTGCAATCTGGCTGCTTCTATATACTTTTGAAATATGAAAATTTTATGGATACCCTTTATAATTATGCTGGCAATAACCGGTGCCTGCAACAGCAATAATAACGCTTCTAAAAATAACGGCGAAGTGCAGGCTCCTGCTGAAGATGTTGTCACAACTACCCTTACTGATTTATCTGCGGCAACTGATATTAAAAAATTACTTTGTCAAAACTGGGAGCACAAAGAAGATGCGGAAGATGCTGCTGCATCCGGCGGCGGTGGCTCAATGGAAATGCCTTACCGGGGCATTTCGTTTTTTAACGATGGCACGGTTACAGAAAACCCGAGGGACAGGATCCGTGTGGGAAAATGGACCATGAATGATGAAACGAAAATAATCCGCCTTGAATTTAATGGTGGTGTTACGGTGCAATATAAGCTGGGTGCCATTGGCCCAAAGCAACTGGTATTGCTAAATATGGCAGACAAAAAAAAGACAGAATACCGCTCAGATGCATGGGCGCAAATAGCACCTGCAGATGATCCATTTTACCCGGATAATAATGAATGGCGTAAAAAACCAACCCGTTCAGAAACGGATAGCGAAATAAAATCAAGGGTAAAACAAGCGGTGCTTTTTTATGCAAAATTTTTAAAAGACAATGCCGGCCGTGGCGGAAACAGCATTTCATTTGTTGGGCTACCTACCTGTTTTAAATGGTATCGTGGTGGCATTTCAGTTGTAGGAAAAGATAAGCTGGAAGATAAATGGATCAACTGTTTTTATAATAAAGAGCAGGCCATAAAAGGGCAACAATTGATAGATGAAATTATCACCAAAAAGTATAAATGGAACAAAGAAGAAAGCAATTGGGTGATGCAATCTGCCGATGTACTGCGGCAGATGTATGACACTCTCAGATAGCTTTTAAGCTGGCAATGGTTGCAATTGGGTCAGCAGATTTAAACACCGTATTGCCTGCTACCAGTACATCTGCGCCGGCTTCGATAATTTGTTTGGCATTGTGGAGGGTAACGCCGCCATCTATTTCAATTTTTACATTCAACGATTTTTCATCAATCATTTTTCGCAACTGCTTTATTTTATTAAGTGTGTTGGGTATAAAAAATTGCCCGCCAAAACCAGGGTTCACACTCATTAAAAGTACCACATCAATATCGCCTAAAATATCGCTTAATAATTCAACCGGTGTGTGAGGGTTTAGTGCCACGCCGGCCTGCATGCCAAGGCTTTTTATTTGTTGAATGTTGCGGTGCAAATGCGGACAGGCTTCAAGATGCACCGTTAAAATATCAGCGCCTGCTTTTTTAAAAATTTCTGCATAATTGCCCGGCTCTTCAATCATTAAATGCACATCACAAATTTTAGTAGTAGCGCTTCTGAAAAATTCAACCAGCATAGGGCCATAGCTGATGTTTGGCACAAAACGGCCATCCATTACATCCAGGTGATACCAGTCGGCCTGGCTTGCATTCAGCATATCACACTCCTGCTGTAATTGTAAAAAATTTGATGCAAGAAGAGAGGGAGCGATGATGGGCATTGTGTTTTTAATTTTTTGTTACGGTTAAATTTTTTGTTACGAGTTACGGGTCATGATTGTTAATTTTTTTGTTTTGTTTTGTTTGTTGATTAATGTTGTCCGGGCATTTGTATTTTATGGCTACATCGTTGTGTCACTCACTTTTACCGCATACCAATGAGGAGCTTTACCCACAATATATGTTCAAAAGCAAATAGTAAAATAAATAAGAAGGAACAAAATACTAAATATCGAATTTCACATTTTCACATTTTCACTTTAGCACATTTTCACATTTTCACATTTGCAACATTTGCACATTATTTCACCCCCATCTTACCCAGCGCATCTTTTGCCTCTACATATTCAGGATCTATTTGTAATGCCAGGCGATAACTCTCAATGGCTTCTTTATTTTTATTTAATTTTTGATAGCACCTTCCCATCCAGTACCAGGCCTCATCAAATGTTCTTTGCACAGTGGTTGCTTTTACCAATAGTTGAAGTGCCTCTTCATATTTCGCCATCTCATAAAGCGCCATGGCTTTTTCCCGGTAAGCATCCATAAAAGTATAATCAATGCTTAGGCACTTATCAAAAAAAGAAATAGCTGTTGCTTTGTCGCCGGTATAATTATAGTATAATCCTTTTATAAAAAAAGCCTGCAACGCAGCATTTGCTTTAGGGGCCTGCAAAAGTGCATCGGCCATTTCCAGTGCCAGTTCATTCTTTGTTTGTGCATATAAAGTTCCCAGAGAAATTACATACTGCGGCTCAGGAAAAATTTCTATGGCATGATGAAAAGCATCAATCGCACCCAGGGTATCGCCATTTAAAAACAGCAACCTCGCCTTTGTATCCCAATGGCCTGCATTAGTGCTGTCTTTCTGTATTATTAAATTGGTTTCTTTAATTGCGTTGGTGTAATCATTGTTATCAGCAAAATACTCCACCAGGTTATTACGCAAAGGCAGCGAATCAGGGTAACTGCTTATCATGTCCCTCAATTGCTTTTCCTGCCCTGAAACTATATCATCCTTGTTAACCTCATTATTACTGCACGAAACCAGCGTGAAAAAAAATAAACAAATACAAATTACTAACCTCATCATTGCTTTTTAATATTTGCAAAAGTAAGGGCTTATGGTAAAATTTTACCGATCATTTCAATAGTGAAAATTATCATCCCTCAAATAACTTCCTGCTTGAATGATTAATTGTATTTTTGCAAAAAATAGTAACCGTTTGGAACTTAGTAACCGCAAGGCGTATCACGAATTTTTTTTTGAAGTAAAATATATTGCAGGCCTCGTGCTATCAGGTACGGAAATAAAAAGCCTCCGGGCAGGTAAGGCAAGCTTTAACGACAGTTATTGTTATTTTGAAAAAGGTGAATTATTTGTAAAAAGCCTGCATATATCTGAATATAGCTTTGGCACCTATAATAATCATGAGCCCATGCAGGAGCGTAAGCTTTTACTAAATAAACGAGAGCTTAAAAAACTGGAGGCTAAAACAAAGGAGAAAGGTTATTCCATTATTCCGCTCAAAATCTTTTTAACTGAAAAGGGATTTTTTAAAATGGAAATTGGATTAGGGAAGGGCAAGAAAATATACGATAAAAGAGAAACAATCAAAGAAAGGGAAACAGACAGGAATATTAAAAGGAAGTATGGCATCTAAATTGAACAGCTATAAATACAACTTTTTTGATTCAGTGTGGTTATAGCAAAAAATAAAACTGAACCAGGCTACCCACCCCCTCTGACAATGAATAACACAATCATTTAAAATAAGGATTCTATAAAAATAAGCACACCAATGAACCAGAAGCATATCAGAATAGAGGTAATGAATTTTCTCGGACAAAAGATGGATGATATTGTCGATGAATTTTTAAAAAATATTGACACCAACTGGCAGCCTGCAGATTTTTTACCAGATAGCTCTTCTGAAAATTTTTCTGCCGAATTAAAGGAACTTCAAAGCCAATGTAAAGAATTGCCTTATGATTACCTGGCAGTATTGGTAGGTGATATTATTACCGAAGAGGCGCTGCCCACCTATCAAAGCTGGCTATCTGATGTTACCGGTATTGATAAAATGGATCCGCAGGGATGGAGCAAATGGGTAAGAATGTGGACTGCTGAGGAAAACAGGCACGGCGACCTTCTCAATAAATTTATTTATTTATCCGGCCGCATCAATATGAGGCAAATGGAAATAAGCACACAATACCTCATTGCTGATGGTTTTGACATTGGCACCGGCCGTGACCCTTACAAAAATTTTGTCTATACCTCTTTCCAGGAACTGGCTACCAATATTTCACATAGGCGCACAGCTACCATTGCCAAAACACATGGATGCACTCAATTGTCAAAAATATGTGGTGTAATTGCATCTGATGAAGCCCGGCATGCAAAAGCTTACAAAAGTTTTGTTACAAAAATATTTGAAATAGATGCCAGTGAAATGATGCTTGCATTTGAAGATATGATGCGGAAAAAAATTGTGATGCCCGCCCATTTTCTCCGCCAGTCGGGTGAAAAAATAGGGCAGGCATTTGATCATTTTAGTGATGCTGCCCAGCGCCTCGGTGTTTATACCACCTGGGATTATACCGACATTTTAGAATCACTGGTAAAGGAGTGGAACATTGGAAATATCACGGATTTAAATGATAAGGCAGAGAAAGCCAGGGATTATTTAATGGCCTTGCCGGAACGGTTTAGAAAGGTTGCCGGAAGAAGCCAGAAAGCCCCGCTGGAATACCAGTTTAACTGGATAATGTAAAAGACGGCCCCCAATTCAGCTCCCTAACTCGAGCCCCCTAAATCCCCCAAGGGGGACTTTGGACCATTCGGATTTTTATATCTTTTCGAATTGATGTAAAGTGGAGTGTGTGAATAGGCTGCTATAATTTTTCTATAACACAAGTAAAACTCCACATTGGTATGCGGTACAAGTGAGTGACACAACGATGCTGCCCATAGTTTTCTTTTGCCCGGACAAAAATTATCTCATTAAAAATTTGAACTGTTTGAAGACCTCCCCTTTAGGGAACGGGGGCAGACGGGGACTACAGGCTCTAACACTCACTCAAACTAATAGGAACATTTACCGCCAGCCCGCCATCGGCAGTTTCTTTGTATTTACTGTTCATATCTAAAGCGGTGTCCCACATGGTTTTTATAACACCATCAAGGCTTACCTTGGCATAGTCCGGAGAGCTTTGCAGGGCGAGTTGCGATGCAGTGATGGCTTTGATAGCCCCCATGGTATTTCTTTCAATGCAGGGAATTTGTACAAGGCCCCCAATGGGGTCGCAGGTTAGGCCGAGGTGGTGTTCCATGGCAATTTCTGCTGCCATCAAACTCTGTCGTTGCGTACCTCCCATACATTCTGTAAGTGCTGCGGCAGCCATAGCACTGCTTACACCAATTTCGGCCTGGCAGCCACCCATAGCAGCGGAAATAGTTGCACCTTTTTTGAAAATACTTCCTACTTCGCCGGCGGTTAATAAAAACCGGATGATTTTTTCATCACTATTTCCATCGCAAAAACTAATGAAGTATTGGAGCACAGCGGGTATCACACCTGCAGCGCCATTTGTAGGTGCAGTAACAACCCTGCCGAAAGAAGCGTTTTCTTCATTTACTGCAAGTGCAAAACAGCTTACCCAATCTAAAATATAATTGAAATCTTTGCCGCCATCTTTTATGGCCGTATGCCAGCTTTCATAATCATGGTAAGATTTATCTTTCAATAAGCGCTTATTTAATTGAAAACTGCGGCGTTTTACATTGAGGCCGCCGGGTAAACTCCCTTCCGTATGGCAGCCCCGGTAAATACAATCTTTCATGGTACGCCAGATAGTTAATACCTGGTCGTTTATTTCTTTTTCGGTACGCCAGGTCAGCTCATTTTCCATCACCACTTCACTAATGCCCATACCTGTTTTCATGCACCAATGCAGCAGTTCATTTGCAGTATTTACCGGAAAGGGCAATACCACCGGGTTGTCATTATCTGTAGTTTCGCCTTCTTTAACAACAAAACCTCCGCCGATAGAATAATATGTTTCGGCCAGGGTATCGCCATTGTGCAGCTTTACTAAAAATGTTAATGCATTGGGGTGAAAAGGCAGTGATTCGGCAAATAAAAATTCTATGTCTTCGGTAGGGTCAAAATCAATTTCGTGCCTGCCGGAAAGCAGTAACTTTTTCATCGTTTTGATGTCGCTGATTTTTGCATTGATGCTTTCTACCGGAAAAGTAACCGGGTCATCTCCACATAAACCAAGCTGTACCGCTATATCAGTGCCATGGCCCACCCCGGTTTTGGCAAGTGAGCCATACAATAATATTTCAATATTATTCACCTGCTGCAACATACTTTTATCTTCCAGCGATTGTAAAAAACGCAGAGCTGCCTTCCACGGCCCAAGGGTATGACTGCTGCTTGGGCCAATCCCAATCTTAAACATATCAAATATGGAAATTGCTTCGTGGCCCAAGTGTAATGATTTTAGTTATTGAACATTTACCAACTCTATATTAAAAATTAATATTGAATTAGCCGGTATGCTTGGACTGGAATTGCTACCATAACCCAATGAAGGAGGTAAGTATAAAGTGATGGTGCCACCTTTTTTTATTAATGGAATACCTATTTGCCAGCCGGAAATTAAATTACCCAGTCCGAATACAATACCATTTGGATAATTAGGGCTGCTGTTATCAAAAGCGTTTCCGTTGGTTAATTTACCATCATACTTTACTGTTACTGCTGTACAGCCGGTTGGTACAACAGTACCTGAGCCTGGATTTGTAACCACATAAAAAACGCCACTCGGATGTTGCGTTGCCGTAATTGAATTGTTGGCAAGATATTTTTTTACACTGTCAATTTCAGCAGCAGGGGCTACAGCTTTGGATAATTCGCAGGAGGGTTGTGTGTTTTCTTTTTTGCAGGATGCCAGTACGGAAATTATAGCCAGCATTAATAATAATTTAATTCTCATGTTCTTTTTTAATTAGTGAATATTTATTTGGTTAACTGATTTATTTTCTTTTGCTTTTAATTCTTTATACAATTGTTCATTCATTTCCCATTTGTATTGCATACGGAAAAATGAATAAAAAAGAACAATAATAATCATGGCTATTACTGCTGTAAAAAACATGCCCGGCGATGTTTTGGAGATTTTCATATACCAATCCGGTATAAAGATCCTGACAGATAGAACCGATAAAATGATTGGTAAGCCAAATAAAATTGCCATGGGAAGCCCCCTGGTTAGTTTACTCATAAAGGTGTTTTCATGTTCCCGGTTAAGTTCCCAATAGCGAAGAAACTGTATCTCTTTTTCACTGATCATTGAACAAAGTTAACCATTTAACGGATTGTAGTTTTTGCAAATTGGTTAATATTTGTGCAATGGCTTGGGCCATACCGGCCACTAATTTTAATAGAGTAGCCCCAATTATAATTAGAGCTGGTTTTTGCAAATTGGTTAATATTAAGTAGGTTTGGTTTCATCAATAAAAATATTGTGAAAATAGAACAGCTCATTGTTCAGCATTTATATCATAATAAAAAAGTAACCTTGCAGGGTATTGGCACAATTACTTTGAACCCTGCCATAGTATTACCGGCTGAAAATGATAAGGACAAGAATTTTGTGATGCCCGATAATGCTTTTGAATTTGAATATAATCTAAAGGCAGTAGAAGATGAAGCACTTATAAGTTATATCGTTCAGCATACCAGCAAAATATTACCGCTTGCTTCTGCCGACCTTGACTCGTATGTAATGCTGGCCAAGCAATTTTTAAATATCGGAAAGCCGCTCCTTATTGAAGGTGTAGGAACCATTCAAAAAAACCAGGCAGGTGATTTTCAGTTTACTCCCGGGCATTTTGTTACGCCGCGTATTGATGATATACCCAAGCAACTGAGGGAAAAACGGGATGAATCAGTATCTTTTGAAAGTGAGGGCCCGGTAAACAATACCCGTAGAAACGGAACAATATTTTTTGTTTTGCTTTTGATAGCTGCAATTGCATTTGGAATATATTATTTTACAACAAATACACAGTCCGAAGAGGCTGAAGTGCTGCCGCTTACAGACACAACTACCACACCAATTCAAACGGATACTTCTTTTGTTGACACTACTGCCCGGCAACCAGTTGTTGACACTACCTTAAACACAACAACAGCACCGGCAATTAAAACCGACAATAGCAATTTTAAGATTGTATTAAAAACATACCCTTCAGCCGAGTCAGCTCAAAAAGCATTTAAAAAGCTTACTACTTATGGCCATAAATTGGTAGTGGTACAAGTTGATTCTTTCAACTACCAGCTCGCCATCCCATTTTTTACCCCGGTGTCAGATACTACACGGGCAAGGGATTCTTTAAAAAGATTCTTTGGCGGCAAGCCCTTTGTAAAATTGTAAAAGTGTTTTTCACCTGGTTGCTAATTTCAATTTATCCATGTTTCAAATGCCAATTAAAAAATCAGTTACACTGTTTTGGTTATTGGTAATTATTTATATAATTGGATTAGCAGTGCAATCCCCCTGGGTGCCTTACTTTGCTAAACCATTACTGATGCCTGCATTGATGTTGGTATTAAATATTGTACCTGCAAATATTAAAGGGAAACAAATAATATTTATAGCTTTAATATTTGCCTGGCTTGGAGATACATTTTTATTATTTGAATCATACAATCCAATTTATTTTATTGCAGGGTTAGCCTGCTTTTTGTTAACGCACCTGTGCTATATTATATTTTTTCTTGATATAGAATCTGCTTCTCCTTCATATTTAAAAAAGCAACCGATCCTGGTAATACTAACTGTGATATTTTGCAGCGGCCTCCTGATATTTCTCTTCCCGTATTTGGGCGAATTAAAAATTCCTGTGCTGGTGTATGGCACCGTGATATGCTCTATGATGCTAAGTAGTTTACATATTTATTTAAAAGTAAATAAGCAGGCTAACAAATATTTTATCATCGGCGCAATGCTGTTTTTGTTATCCGATTCACTACTCGCCATCAATAAATTTTACACACCAATAATGTTCGGCAACATTTTGATTATTCTCACTTATTGTGCTGCACAATATTTTATTGTTACAGCGTTTATAAAAACTACTAAAACAAAGTAAAAT
>JANMVB010000167.1:0-2140 GCA_031392305.1 Ferruginibacter sp. | reverse complement strand
TTTGCGGAAATAAATTTAAACTCAGGTTTTGCCGTGGGACCATAAACTATTGCTGCTCCCGTTTTTTTTGCCAGGTCCAGATGGCCGCTTACAAAGTCAGCATGAAAATGAGTTTCGAAAATATATTTGAGTTGTACACCATCTTTTTCAAGCCTGTTTAAATAAGGCTGCACCTCACGAAGCGGGTCAATGATGGCAGCTTCACCATTGCTGGTGATATAATAAGCACCCTGTGCCAGGCAGCCGGTATAAATTTGTTCTACTTTCATGCTTTTTATTTTTATTGTACAAATATCCCTTATACTTTAACCGGGTTTAGTAACAATTGTTGCATACCAAAACTATCGTGGCTATTTTTTGATAAGATTTATAAATAATTCCGTTCCTTGTCTTTTTGCAATTGAATTATGGCAGGGTTCAAAAGTTTTAAAATTAAAATCGTTTTCAAAAAGTGGTGTATATTGTCCTTGGCACCCGCCAAACGGTGGCCCTTGCTGTTCAAATTCTTTATCAAATAAAAGGCCAGCTAATCTTCCACCTGTGGCAAGTAATGCTTTCATTTTAGCAACATAGTCTTTACGCAGAGATGGATCAATAGCGCAAAAAAATGTTTGCTCCAAAATCAAATCGTATTCACCTTCGTGGCTAAAGAAATCACCCAGTATGATTTTAATATTGTGATTATTAATAAATTTTTGTTGCAGTTGCTTTACTAAAGTTGGGGCAATATCAATAAGGGTAATGTTGGTAAACCCATTTTGCAATAAATACCCAGCTTCATAAGAGTTGCCACATCCGGGTATGAGTATCCTGATATCCTTATTAGCTAGCTGGTCAATATAATCCCTGATGGGTGGAGAAACCTGCCCCAGGTCCCAACCAATTGTATTTTCATTGTATTGATTGTTCCAAAACTTTTCTCCCAATTCCACATCACAGGAAACAACACAACATTTTTCTTCTTGATTTTTTCCCATATTAATAACCTCCGGTTGCTGGATAGAATATTTCTTTAATTATTATGTAAACACCCATTATCAGTACAAACCAGCCAAATGCTTTTTTCAGTTTTTCCCCTGGCATTTTCTTTGACAAAATTATGCCTATAAAAATTCCTGCAACAGCAAAGGCGGTAAAACCACCTAATAATTTCCAATCAATAATCTGGTTGCCCTGCAAATCACCAATAAAACCAATCAACGATTTTGCCGCAATGATAAAAAGGGATGTGCCAACTGCTAATTTCATGGGCATTCGGGCTAATAACACCAATGCGGGAATAATTAAAAAACCACCACCGGCCCCTACCAAACCTGTAAGCACCCCTACCACCGTACCTTCCAACAGTATCATTGGATAATTATAAGATATATTAGAATTTTCATTTGTTTCTTTTTTTGTATCAGGCATTATCATACTTACTGACGCTATAATCATAACCAATGCAAATAATAACATTAATGCAATGGGTTTTGTCACGACCAAAGAACCTATTGAAAACAATTCATGAGGAATTACCGGCATCAGCCACATCCTGGCAGCATACACAGCAATAATGGAAGGGATACCAAAAATAAAAACTGTTTTAAAATCCACCGTTTTTTGCATGGCGCTTTGCACACCACCCACCAACGCCGTAATGCCTACAATAAATAATGAATAAGCGGTGGAAAGTACAGGGCTTACACCCATTACATATACCAGGATAGGGACGGCAAGAATTGAACCACCACTACCAATTAACCCTAGTGATATACCTACTATTGTTGCCAAAGCAAAACCTGCTATTTCCATGATATATTAATTGCGTGGCAGCAAAGATGTTGAAATTAAGGAAGAATGATGGTGACAAAAGTTACATTGTTATGTGTAGCCAGATAATGGAATTGGATAATATAGACATAAAACTATTTACAGTTGCCCGGATTGGGTTTTCTGTTGCAATCCTTTCACTGTAAAAATAACAGAGAAATAAAAAAAACCTCTCTGATTGGAGGTTTTGAAAAGTGCCCAAGACTGGATTCGAACCAGCACGCCGTTTCCAGCGCTACCACCTCAAGGTAGTGCGTCTACCAATTTCGCCACCTGGGCATCCGCCGAACCATTTTTCGAGCCGCTAAATTAGGGCTCTCTAAACCGT
>JANMVB010000012.1:0-2598 GCA_031392305.1 Ferruginibacter sp. | reverse complement strand
AGGCGGAAAAGTAAATGAGGTGAATACATAAAATACAAATGTATCATCCTTGCGGCCTCCCATTCCGCCGCTACTGCCTAATGCAGGATACTTTACCTCATTGAGCATTTTGCCATTGAGGTCATATACATAGGTACGGGTGCTTACATCTTTGAGGTAACTCACAAACAATTTTCCACCGGCTGTATTAGCACCTTGCAAAGGCTCCTGCTTTTCGGGAATGATAATAACCTGCTTAGCAAGGTCCGGCTGCGAATTGCTGACTGCAATTATTTTGCTGTTGGGTGCACCTGCATTTGTTTTTAATAAGAATTTACCGGTAGTATTTTCTATCACCCGGTAATCATCGTTGGTAATTTCTTTTACAAGTGGTTTAAAGGCAGTGTCTTTTTTGATGGTAAGGTCTTTGTAAAAAATGGCGTTGCCTTCAAGGCCCTTACCGCGGTCGCTAATGTACAAATACAAATAGCGCTCATCTTCGCTGGTAGCGGCGGTGTTAAAGCGTTGCGGATTTTCTTTGTTTTCATACACCAGTTTATCTTCACTTTGCGGTGTACCTGCTGTATGAAAATATACCTGGTGATTTTCGTTTTTTGCACTGAGGCCGCTGGCGCCATTTTCGGGTGATGGATAGCGGCTGTAATAAAAACCATTGCCTGCCCATGCAGCGCCACTTACTTTTACCCAGTTCAATTCATCTTTTAAATTTTCACCCGTCATTATATCCCTTACATAAAATGTTTGCCAGTCGCTGCCACTTTTGCTAAGGCCTACCACGGCATAGGTGCCGGCTTTATTTAAATTAAACATGGTTAACCTGGTAGTGCCATCTGCACTTAGTTTATTAGGGTCAATTACCACTACCGGTTTTCCTGTTAAACCTTTTTGGCGGTATAACACACTTTGATTTTGCAGGCCATCATTTTTATAAAAATAAAACCATTCACCCTTTTTAAATGGTGCGGAGTATTTGGGATAATTGAAAACTTTTTCAATGGCTGCCTGAAAATCTTTGCGGTAGGGAATTTGAGAGAGATAATTTTCTGTTACTTTATTTTGCTGAATTACCCATGCTTTGGTATCATCGCTTTTATCATCTTCGAGCCAGTGATATGGATCCTCCACCTTAGTACCAAAATATTCATCTGTATGATTTACTTTTACCGTACCGGGATATTGTAACTGACTGTATAAATTATTTACGAGCATTAAAGAGCCTGCCAACATTATTGCAATTGATTTATTTGTTTGATGCATATTTATCTTTCTTTATTTTATTATTCGTGTAATTTACAATTTCACTATTATAAACAATGAAGGTGTAGCCAATTAATTTTAAATGTGTATTTTTGGCAACTTTCAAAACAATCGATGTTTCCATCAAAAGCAGAAGATCGTTGAACAAATATTAATACTTAACAGTTTTCATTAGATATGAAGAAAAAAGTAACAAAGATTGGAGTACTAACCTCAGGAGGGGATGCGCCAGGGATGAATGCCTGCATACGTGCGGTGGTACGTACCGGAATTTATTATGGCCTGGATGTATTTGGGATTGTAAGGGGATACACCGGAATGGTTGAAAATGATATATATAAAATGGAAAGCCGGAGTGTAGCCAATATCATACAACGTGGCGGTACCATTTTAAAAACATCGAGGTGCAAAGATTTTTTTACACCCGAAGGAAGAAAAAAAGCTTACGCAAACCTTACTGAATTGGGCATAAACGGTTTAGTGGTAATTGGTGGTGATGGTAGTTTTAGAGGTGCACAAATTTTCAGCAACGAATATGATATCCCCTGTATTGGCTTGCCTGGTACAATTGATAAAGATATTGCCGGTACTGATTTTACCATCGGCTTTGATACAGCAGTGAATACCGCCGTAGAAGCCATTGATAAAATAAGGGATACAGCGGATGCACACGACCGTTTATTTATTATTGAAGTAATGGGCCGTGATGCAGGATATATTGCGTTACACAGTGGTATTGCAACCGGTGCTGAAAACATTTTGATACCCGAGCGTAAAACAGATATAGAAGAAATTATTAAGCAACTGGCAGAAAAGGAAAGAAGGCATAAACTGGTTAACCTGATTGTAGTTGCCGAAGGCGATGAATTTGGCGGAGCAGATTATGTTGCCAAAGTTATTAAAGAAAGGTTGCCCATTCAGGAAGTTAGGGTTTGCATTTTAGGCCACATACAACGGGGCGGTTCACCCAGTTGCTTCGACAGGTTGATTGCCAGCAGGATGGGTTACTCTGCGGTGGAATGTTTGATAGAAGGCAAGCACAATGTATTTGTGGGTATGGTAAACAACCGCATGAATTATACGCCACTCAATGAAGCGGTGAAAAAGAAACAACGCATCAGCGAAGAGTGGATGAAGATTGTAAAAATATTGGCCAGTTAAAAAAGTAGTAACCTTTATTTAATGTGGGTCAGCCGGTCCGGTTTTATAAATTGCATTGTTTGAATCTGTTTGAAAATGATTTTTGTTAACCGGCAGTAGTATTTCATGGCATCGACATTGGCGACGCTCCATTCAGGTTCAGATTTACATGGGATCATTTCCCACCATAATTTGTTTAGA
>JANMVB010000616.1:0-3312 GCA_031392305.1 Ferruginibacter sp. | reverse complement strand
TTATCATGAGCCGCTTCACAAATCCCCATCATGCGTACCCTTACCCGATGCCATTCTTCTTTTTCATTTTCCGGTAAAAGATCAAGCGCCCTCAAATATCTTTTATATCATTTAAAACTTTCATCCAAACGTTATGGACATCCATTGGCAGCTTATCCATTTTTACAGCGTTGATTGCAGTTTGCAAATCTTTTGCCTTTTCGGATGCTACGTTGCCGTTAGTTTTTACTAATGCGTCTTTTAATGAAAAATAACTGTCAAAAACTGCTTTCAACTCATTTTTTTCCTGGGTTGCATTTGCCATACCATCATGCTGGTGGTTAGCATGATTTTGCAATAGCGTTGTTGCATCCGTTGCAGGCTGTGTTACTATTGCTATTTGCTTTTTCTCCCTGTCATACTTACAGCAGCCTGGCAATTTGTTGTAAGCTGCATCGGGCGCAAGAAAACTTTGATTGTCATAACCAGCAAGGGCTATGTTTTTTAATACCGCATCTATATTTGTTTTTTTACTGTCGTAGGTGATTGTTGCCATTTTGGTTTGTTCGTTCCAATCGGCTTTGGATATTTTCTTTTTATTGGCAGAATTTTCTATAGTGGTTTCACACATGGCGCAATTGCCATACACTTTTACTGTTTCTGTTTTGGCATTATTTATTTGAGCTTGAGAAGCGGTAATAGATAATAAAACAATTGCTGCCATTACTATGATTGATTTCATTTTTTTTAATTTAAATATTGATTTATAAGATGCACATTTAGCCGATGCACTTTTAAGTGTCGGCATATTCAGAAACTTTGCAATAAATCAAATCAGGAAAACACAATGTAGAACGTAGAGCCTTTTTCTTGGGATTTTAGGTGGGGCATTAGATACAGGAAAAGTTAGTGATACTAAAGTTTCTTTAAAATTAAATCCTGCAATTAGAGTAATTAAAGCTGGAATTTCTAATATCTTAAAATATTGGACAATTGCACTTTTATGATGGTCGGTGTTAAGTTTTAATTGCTTGTGTTCATTTTTACAACAACCACCTTTCTTTTCTTTCATTCCACATTTGCCACATTCGTCATTTTTATTGCTATGCCACAAGCTTGCCCCAATATATTCATTCATGCAATAATGTAAATGAATAGTGGCTCCCATGGTTGCAGAACCATAGACAATCAAAAGCAATATGACCACAATTTTTTTCACTATGCAAATGTACGAAAAGGATTTTGTATGCCTGATAATGTGGTTGCTTTTGTAAAGTGAGAACTCCTTACTTAGTGCAAACTAAAATCGAGACTTTTTATTTTTTTTGTCCGGGCAATGAGCCCTGAATGAGCATCGTTGCGTCGCCCTCTTGTACTTTTGAATATATGGCAACGCTTTCAATTTGCGTCCATAGCTCCTTCAGGGGTTGGGGCCTTTAAATTATAAGGAAGTGTAAGGAGTTCTGAAAGTTGAAATATTTATACAAATCCGGTGCAGGCGGTTTTTCGTTTCTACTTTATTTTTGCCTTTGGGTATGCCGAATTAAAAGGAGGGCTGCACTGTAATTCTAATTATAAACATACTGCACTGAGCGGTGGGCAATCAGGAACTTTGCATGGAATGCCTTGTCGATTGAAGGCTTGTGAAAAGCAATTATAGCATTACCTGTTGCACGACAAAACACAATTAAAGATCCCCATAGATATACAAGTACAAGTGAGTGACACAACGATGTTGAGCAATGATATAATGGCCGTTAAATAATTATCCTTTGCGAAATCCCGAAGAATTTCGGGGCTAAATTGAAAAACCACTGCCCTTCAACAAAGCATTTACTAACACTCGAAATGCACTTACCTTTGAAAATATTTACGATAATTTATGGATACAAACCCTGCTATTTCTTTCGATAATACTGAGTATGCTTTTGCTTATAAAAAGGATGGGGAACTGAAAAAAGCCAATTTCCTTTTTGGTGCCATGGGCACACCCTGGCTGGTAAACCTCGGCCTAAAAATTACACCGCTGGCAATTAAATGGCAATTGCCTTTCACTAAAACGGCTATCCGCAAAACCATCTTTCAACAATTTGTTGGGGGAGAAACGCTGGAAGAAACTTCTGCCGTGGCAAAGAAACTCGGCGGCTACAATGTGCAGGTAATTTTAGATTACGGAGTAGAAGGTGGCGACGACGGTGAGACTGGTTTTGACCATAGCACCGAAGAATTTATACGGGTGATAAATTACGCTGCTACCCAGGCCAATATTCCATTTATGAGTATTAAGGTAACCGGTTTTTCCAGGTTTGCATTGCTCGAAAAAATAGATGAACTCATGCGCAAGGGCGAAGGTACTTTGATGAAAAGGTATTTAAAAGCACTGGATATTTTACAGGAAAATGAAAAAGAAGAATGGCACCGGGTAAGGGTACGCATAATGCGTATTTGTGAAGCGGCGTATGATAAAAAAGTAGGCGTGCTGGTAGATGCAGAGGAAACCTGGATACAGGACCCGGTGGATGCGCTGACCATTTTAATGATGGATACTTTTAATAAAGGCAGGGTAGTGGTGTACAATACGTTGCAACTTTACCGCACAGACAGGCTTGCGTTTTTAAAAGCCATGTACGAAGCTGCGCTGGAAAGAAATTTTATTTTAGGTGCCAAGCTGGTTCGGGGTGCCTACATGGATAAAGAGCGTAAAAGAGCTGCTGAAATGAATTACCCATCGCCGATACAACCTGATAAAGAAAGCTGCGATAAAGATTATAATGCGGCTGTTGAATTTTGTATTGCGCATTTAAAGGAGATTGCACCAATCATAGCATCGCACAATGAATACAGCAACCTGTATGCAACGCAATTGCTTGATGAAAAAGATTTGCCACACAATCATCCGCATGTACATTTTTCGCAGTTGTACGGCATGAGCGATAATATAACTTTCAATCTTGCAAGGGCAGGCTGTTCGGTAAGTAAGTACCTGCCCTTTGGCCCCATCAAAGATGTGATACCCTACCTGATGCGCCGGGCACAGGAAAACAGTTCTGTTAGCGGGCAAACCGGAAGAGAACTCGGCCTGATAAAAAAAGAATTGAAGAGAAGAAGTGAACTGTAATTGTGTACAATCATACTGGTCCGTCAATCATTGATCACGGTAATGCCTTCATGGGTAAGTACCAGGGTTTCCATGGCAAGGCCGCTATCATTGGATGCAAGCACCGGCCCGTAATAATGCACGGGGAAAGCATTCCGCACCCTCCATACCACAACTGGTTCATGATTGCCGTTTAATAAAGAAATGATTACATCCCTTCTTTGAATGTCGCCGAT
>JANMVB010000567.1:0-9754 GCA_031392305.1 Ferruginibacter sp. | reverse complement strand
GGCTTCTTCATGTAAGTCGGGCAATGCTTTTAACACGGTATTTTTATCTGCCCGGTGCAGATAATTCTTATATAATTTCTGCCTTTCGCCTGATTTTTTTTCCCAGGCCCTTAAAAGTTCATCGCTCATTGGGGTTATTTTGTAGCTGCTGTTGTACCTTCTTTGTTAAAATGTAGCCTAATTTTCCACAGGTGCAAAGTAACGAACATAATGGCAGCTAATCTTGTTGTGATTGATGTAATTTTGTGGCCCTTAACAGGCGGCGGCTGATATTTCTCTAATTAAAAACGCAGGAAAAGCTCCACATAGGTATGCGGTAGAAGGGAGTGACACAACGATGTTGCCCACTGCTGCTAAGCCTGGACAAAAAATAATTATAGCTTTCTTTCCTTAAAAAGAAGACTGATAGATAAAAACGGTAAACACTAAACAGTAAATAGAATTATGAATCTTTTCGAAAAACAACACAATGAATTTTCAGGCAGGCATATTGGACCTAACAAAGAAGAAACCACGGAAATGCTTTCGGCAATTGGCGTGGCCTCACTGGAAGAGCTAATCAGCAAAACCATACCAGATGCTATCCGGATTAAAGGCGACCTGGATATTCCCCCGGCTATCAGCGAATTTGAATACCTGGGTGAATTAAAAAAAGTGGCTGCTAAAAATAAAGTTTTTAAGAGCTATATCGGCCAGGGTTATTACGATACCATTACACCCAGTGTTATTTTAAGGAATGTTTTTGAAAACCCGGGCTGGTACACTGCCTACACGCCCTACCAGGCCGAAATTGCACAGGGCCGTTTGGAAAGTTTACTGAACTATCAAACAATGGTTAGCGACCTTACCGCTTTGCCAATTGCAAATGCAAGTTTGCTGGATGAAGGCACCGCAGCAGCGGAAGCAATGGCCATGTTATTTAACCATAAAAACAGGAACCACGATCATATTACAGCGCCAAAATTCTTTGTGGATGAAAATGTATTTTCCCAAACAAAAGATTTACTGGTAACCAGGGCTGCGCCTGTTGGGATAGAATTGATTTTTGGAGATTTTACCAATATTGACCTTAACGAAACATTCTTTGGGGCCATTGTGCAATACCCCGACAGTAATGGGGCAGTGAATGATTTTCGTAAGTTTATTGATGCTGCCCATTCGGTAAATGCACTGGTGATAATGGCAACTGATTTATTGTCGCTTACCCTATTAACTCCGCCCGGCGAATTGGGTGCTGATGTTGCCATCGGCTCATCTCAAAGACTGGGCGTGCCCATGGGTTTTGGTGGACCACATGCTGCATTTTTTGCCACTAAAGACGAATTTAAAAGAACCATCCCCGGCCGTATTATTGGCGTGAGTGTAGATGCCCAAGGCAACCGTTGTTTAAGAATGGCACTACAAACACGGGAGCAACATATACGCAGGGAAAAAGCAACGAGTAATATTTGTACTGCACAGGCACTGTTGAGTAATATGGCAGCGATGTATGTAATTTTTCATGGGGCGCCGGGTATAAAAAATATTGCAAAAAGGATTCACCAGTTAGCCCAACATTTAGCCGCAGGGCTTACTGCTTTGGGTGTGGAACAAATGAATACTGCATATTTTGATACACTCAAAATATCAATAGCTGATAGTGCAAAACTAAAACTGGTGGCAGAGCAGCATGAGATGAATTTTAATTATTTTGATGATGGTAGTGTGGGAATTAGTTTAGATGAAACAACTACGATGGCCGGCATTGCAGAGATTGTAAAAGTGTTTGCAGCAGCAACCGGCAAAAGCCAGCAATATAGTAAAGGAGAAGAATTTACTGCTTACCAATTTCCGGCTGATTTAAAAAGAACCAGTTCTTTTTTACTTCACCCCGTTTTTAATACGCACCACAGCGAAACGGAGATGATGCGGTATATTAAATTTTTAGAAAATAAAGACCTGAGTTTAAATACCTCCATGATTAGCCTGGGCAGTTGTACCATGAAGCTGAATGCAGCGTCGGAACTGATACCGGTGAGCTGGCCGGAGTTTAGCAGGCTACATCCTTTTGCACCTGCAGATCAAACATTGGGTTATCAACAGATCATTAAAGAACTGGAAAATTATTTAAGTACCATCACCGGGTTTGCTGCTACTTCACTACAGCCCAACAGTGGTGCCCAAGGTGAATATGCAGGATTATTGACCATCCGTGCGTATCATGCTTCAAGAGGCGAAAGCCATCGCAATGTAGTACTGATACCTATTTCGGCACATGGCACCAACCCTGCAAGTGCAGTGATGGCGGGTATGAAAGTGGTGGTTACAAAATGTGATGATGCCGGTAATATTGATGTGGCTGATTTAAAGGCGAGGGCTGCAGAACACAAAGATGACCTGGCAGCGCTAATGGTTACTTATCCATCTACCCACGGTGTATTTGAAGAAAGTATCATTGAAATTTGCAACACCATTCATCAATATGGTGGCCAGGTTTATATGGATGGCGCTAACATGAATGCGCAGGTAGGGTTAACCAGTCCGGGTATGATTGGCGCAGATGTATGCCATTTGAATTTGCATAAAACATTTGCCATTCCGCATGGCGGTGGCGGGCCGGGAGTAGGGCCTATTTGTGTTGCCAAACAACTTGTGCCTTTTTTACCGGGGCATGTAAATATTGATAATAAAGCAACCAACACCCATGCTATCAGTGCAGCTCCGTATGGAAGTGCAAGCATATTGCTTATCAGTTATGCCTATATAAAAATGCTGGGCGTAAAAGGGATACGTAATGCCACTGAGTATGCGATATTGAATGCGAATTACATGAAAGTGCGGTTAGAAAAATACTACAAGATTTTATATACCGGCAAAAACGGCACTGCCGCCCATGAGTTCATCGTTGACCTCCGGCCTTTTAAAACCAGTGCAGGTGTAGAGGCTGAAGATGTGGCAAAGCGGCTGATGGATTATGGATTTCATGCCCCTACGCTTTCGTTTCCGGTGGCGGGCACATTGATGATAGAACCCACTGAAAGTGAAGACAAGGCTGAACTTGATCGTTTTTGCGATGCACTTATTGAAATTTATAAAGAAATAAAATCAATAGAAGAAGGAGTGGCTGATAAAAAAGAAAATGTATTAAAAAATGCCCCACATACACTGCATGTAATTTGTGCCGATGATTGGGCACGGCCATACAGCAGGCAAAAAGCCGCATTTCCCTTGCCTTATGTAAAAGAGAATAAATTTTGGCCAGCAGTAAGCCGTGTAAACAATACGCATGGCGACCGTCATTTAATTTGCACCTGCGAGCCAATTGAAAGTTATATGGAACCTGTTGCCACCTAATGAACAGTGCGGTGGAATGAGGAATAATTTTTTTACAGGCTAAGAAACAATGTGGATTTGCAAATACATTTTTTGTCCAGGCTTTATATCCTTGCTTAACATTGTTGCGTCGCCCTCTTGTACTATATACCTATGGGGATCTTTAATTGTGTTTTAAATAAAAATTGACAGCCTTATTTTTATATTAGCCTGTAAAAAAAATATCCCAAATGTAGCGTCTGTATCCTACAACTTTCCAGGGTGCATATTTTGCTGCATTTGGTATGGGTAGCAATTTTTAATTGTTGCCAGTCGTTGTTTCCGGCCCACCTTCAGGTTTTCTTATTTCCTCTCCAAAAATATTTTTGTCCCATCCTCTAAATTCATAATACTTTGATTTGGGTTCAGCAGTCCATCCGTTTATTCCCTTCGTAGGTAGCATTACTCCATGTATGTATAACACCGGAATAAGCGATAATCCTAAAATTATCAAAGCGGAAGTTCTGCCAAAAAGTATTGAAATGGAAAGCATAACAATTAGGGTAACAATGTACTTTACTAATTTTCTCCATTTAGGGCTTCTTTCCTCAAAGTGCCCTAAAAATATATGGCCGAGTAAGAAAAAGATAGTTACTATCGCCGTTTCAAACCATAAAGTATTTGTATGCCACATAGTATATAATTTTTCAGGTTAATTACTTTCCAAAATCGATGGTTGTTTTACAAAATGGAGGGATTACCACAAAGACAAGGCACAAATTTATTTCCTCTAATTTATTTTTATCAACTGCATTTAGCTTGTCAGATTATGCTTATTCTTCCGCTACTTTCCAGCATGAAATTTCTGTATTCCAAACTTTTCCAAATTTACTTTTTTTAATTTATTCAGCAGATGATGGATGTAATGGCAGCATACCTTATTTTAGCAAAAGCAGGTTATTTATTTCACTACCAAAATTTTAATTAACCAAGAAACGGATTTTGTAATAGTTTTTGAAAACCGCATCATCATAAAAATTAAATTCCATTTCTACACATGCTGTTTAATTCCATTGAATTTGTTTTCTTTTTTATACTTGTAACATGTATGTATTTTTTATTGCCGCACAGGTATAGATGGATGTTATTATTAGCAGCAAGTTGCTATTTCTATATGGCCTTTGTGCCCATCTATATTTTAATTTTAGGCTTCACCATTATTATCGATTATATAGCAGGCATACTCATTGAAAATGCAGCAGGTAAAAAAAGAAAACAATATCTCATCATGAGCCTGGTAGCCAATATTGGTGTACTGGCTGTATTTAAATACTACAACTTTATCAATGAAAATTTAACGCCGCTCCTTCAATCAGTTAGTATAAAAAACCCGGCACCTTTTTTAAAAATTTTGTTGCCCATTGGTTTATCGTTTCACACTTTCCAGGCAATGAGCTATACCATCGAAGTATACAGGGGCAACCAACAAGCAGAAAGGCATTTTGGCATTTACGCTTTGTATGTAATGTTTTATCCGCAGCTTGTTGCCGGCCCAATTGAACGTCCTCAAAACCTGCTGCCACAGTTCAGGCAAAAATTTAATTTTAATTACGACAGGGTAGTACAGGGGTTGCAATTAATGCTGTGGGGTATTTTTAAAAAACTAGTGATTGCAGATAGGTTGGCCATTTATGTAAATGCAGTTTTTAATAATGCAGAGCGGCACAACGGAACTACGTTACTGGTAGCAGCCATCTTTTTTACCATCCAGATTTATTGTGATTTTTCCGGCTATTCGGATATTGCTATCGGTGCCGCAAAAGTGATGGGGTTTAAATTAATGACCAATTTCAACCGGCCCTTCTTTTCAAAAAGTATTGCTGAATTCTGGAAACGGTGGCATATCTCTTTATCAACCTGGTTTAAAGATTATGTCTATTTATCAGTGGGTGGTAACCGTGTTGCTGTGCCCCGTTGGTACTTTAACTTGTTCATTGTTTTTTTGCTGAGTGGGTTATGGCACGGCGCAAACTTCACCTTCATAATATGGGGGGCCATCAATGCATTTTATTTAATTTTTGCCATTGCAACCAAAAAATTCAGCAGCAAAATTGAAAAATTTACCGGCTTAAGCAAAGTTCCAAAACTCAATACCGCTTTGCAGATTCTCCTTACTTTCTCCCTCACTTGCTTTGCTTTTATTTTTTTCAGGGCCAATAATGTGCAGGCTGCTTTTCTCATCATTAAGAAAATAATTTTTCAACACGGGCCATTGTTTTTTGAGAATGCATCTATGCTATTATTTTCTTTGATGGGCATTTTCTTTTTGTTTTTAGCAGAATTAAAAAAAGAATATTTCGATGATAAATTCTCTTTGTTCCATCATGAAAAATGGCTGGTACGAAACCTGTCTTATGCCATGCTGATAATAATAATATTAGTAGCAGGCGTTTTTGATGGTGGCGAATTTATTTATTTTCAATTTTAACCAGTCACTATGTTTCATCCTTTTTTAGATAAAATAAAAGCAAGGCCAATCCCTTATTTTTTTACAAAATTGTTCATTTTTTTGCTACTGGTTTTTGCCATTGATTTTGGCGTAGGCCAATTGCTTAGCTATTTTTATTTCAAACAAAAAAGTGGTGTTGAATACAGAACAACCTATTCCATCAACAAAACAAAAGAAGATATATTAATCTTCGGTTCGTCAAGGGCCAATCATCATTATCATCCGGAAATTTTTGAAAGCCGCCTCCACATGAGTTATTACAATGCGGGCAGAGATGGCACTTCTATTATTTATCATTACGCATTACTGAAAGGTGTGCTCAAAAGGTATTCACCTAAAATCATCATCCTGGATATTGTAAATAAGGAGTTTCAAAAAAATAAGGATAGCTACGAAAAAATATCACCCTTGCTGCCTTATTACAATTCACATCCCGAAATCCGGAGCATTGTACAACTGCGGAGCAGGTACGAAAAGTATAAACTATTTTCAAAAATTTATCCTTTCAATTCCGCCATATTTAAAATTGCGATGGGTAATGCAGGCTCATCAAAAAAAGGCAGCTCCGATGTGCAGGGTTACATCCCTTTTTACAAAGTTTGGGATCAGCCCATTACCAAATATATCTCCACTGTTACCTACGAAACCGACAATAAAAAAATTGAATGCTACGAACAATTTATAAAAGATTGCAACAAGGCAGGCGTAAAATTATTTGTATTTGTTTCCCCTTATTATGGCATCTCGGGCCATGTAGATTATTCTTTTCTTATTGCAGACAGTATTGCAAAAAAGCATGGCATTCCCTTTTTTGATTATTCAAATACTGAGTTGTTTATGTCGCAGCGTTCATACTTTGCCGATATCAGGCATCTCAATGATGAAGGTGCAAAAGTGTATTCAAATATTGTTATCGACAGCATATTGAAAACGCAGTAATTATTTTTGTTGCTCCTGCTGCGGAACAATGGGCAACATCGTTGTGTCACTCACTTGTACCACATACCAATGAGGAGCTTTACCTACATTATAAATTAGCAGAAGCAATTAACTTCCGGAATTAAACAACTGCCTGCTATCCCGGCGGCCGCTGTTGTGTCTCCTGACCAACAGCAGGCGTTAAAGTATGAAAGCTGTTAGATATTAGTAGTGATCCCGATCAAAAACTAATCTTTAAGTAAGTAATGCAAAACTTCGGTCGTTGGTCGGGAGACGCAACGACGGCCTCCTGAATAGCCGGTAGCATTTGCACCATTTGGCTGATAGATTTTAAGATAATACATCTTTTATTTTTAAACTAAACTAATGCCCGTTGTTCCGGAAGGCCGCTGTTGCGACTCCTGACCAACAGCAGGCGTTAAAATATAAAAGCTATTAGATTCTATGTAACCGTATTTGAATTATTCGCCAGGGAATATCCCACACAATTTACCCCGTGCCTCATCTTTAACTATCTTTAAAAAAACAATTTTTATGAAGCAGTTCCTCCTCCTGTTGCTGATGTACAATATGATAAACCCCGCTTTAGCACAGCCCACCCAAAAACCACCGCTGCACGGAAAAAATTATATGGCCATTACCGGTAAGCCGTTAGCGGCTTCTGCCGGCAGTATGATATTTCAACAGGGCGGTAATGCGGTAGATGCAGCCTGCGCCATGCTTGCAGCCACCTGCACCATGTGGGATGTATTAAGCTGGGGCGGCGAAACACAGGCCCTTATCTATAACCCCAAAACAAAAAAAGTAATAGCCATCAATGCGATGGGTGTTGCACCAACCGGTGCCACCGTTGAGTTTTTTAAAAGCAAGGGATACAATTTTCCACCAGAGTATGGGCCGCTTTCTGCCACTACACCTGGTACTGCAGGGGGGCTTTGCCACATGCTGGCAGAGTATGGCACCATGAGTTTGAAGCAAGTGCTTGCCCCGGCTATGCAGTTGGCTGAAGGTTATCCTATTGATGCACAAACTGCCAATAGTATGGAACGTGGTAAAAAAATGATCAGCGAATGGCCGTATAGTAAAAAAGTTTTTCTGCCCCATAGCGGTGAAAAAAGAGAAGCACCTGAAGCAGGAGAAATATTTGTACAAAAAGACCTGCTTGCTACCTTAACAAAAATGGTGGAGGCAGAGCAAACAGCACTCAAACAAAAGAAGAACCGTAAACAGGCCATCATGGCTGCAAATGACCGGTTTTACAAAGGTGATATAGCAGCAGAATTTGTAAGAGGATCAAAAGAACAAGGTGGGCTTATCACTATGCAGGACCTTGCAAAATGGAAACCTATTGAAGAAGAACCAATGCTTGTAAATTACAAAGGCATTGATGTTTATAAATTACAACAGTGGACACAAGGCCCCATGCTACTGCAATCACTCAATATCCTGGAGAATTTTGATTTGAAAAAAATGGGCTATAATAGCAAAGAGTATATCCATACGGTTTACCAGGCAATGAATATGGCTTTTGCTGACAGGGATTTTTATTATGGTGACCCTTACTTTCCACCGGAAGAACCTATGAAGGGTTTACTGAGTAAAGCGTATGCAAAATTGAGGGCTTCACAAATTTCGCCCAACAGGAATGATGCAGCAACCGCCCCCGGCGACCCCTACCCTTTTGAAGGCAAACAAAACCCCTGGACGGATTTATTAAAAAAGCGTGCAGGCTATACCGATACTACTAATAAACAACCCGGCACTGCCCTTCCAAAACACGATCAGAATACTTTAAATTTTATGCAGCCAGGCATAGCTGAATCACAGGCATTAACAGCAATTGAATTTTCAAACGATGAAGCAAAATCAAACCTGGATGATGCTGCTTACCAGGACAGGCTATGGCGTGGCACTACTTCTGTTGAAGCAGCTGACAAAGAAGGCTGGGTAGTATCTATTACACCAAGTGGCGGCTGGCTGCCAGCTTGTATTGCAGGCAATACGGGCATTGGTATGAGCCAGCGTATGCAAAGTTTTGTGCTCGACAGTGCCATCAATCCATTTAATGTAGTGGCCCCCGGCAGGCGGCCCAGGGTTACACTCACTCCTACACTTGCCCTCAAAGATGGCAAACCATTTTTATCTTTTGCCGTACAGGGGGGCGATACGCAGGATCAAAACCTGTTGCAATTTTTTTTAAACATGGTGGAGTTTAACATGACCGTACAGCAAGCCTGCGAAGCACAAAATATTAACAGCAACCAATTATGGCTTTCTCTTGGCGGCTCAAAAATTAGTGACCGCTTACCAAAGCCCGGCAATTTATTACTCAGCAATAAAACACCTGAATCCATTCGCAATGAACTGAAGCAAATGGGCTATATCCTAAGCTTTGGCGACCGCACCAGTGGCCCTATCAATGCTATTTTCTTCGACTGGAAACATGGCTCATTTTGGGGTGGTAGTTCTAATAACGGAGAAGATTACGGAATTGGGTGGTAATTGTAATTATGATTAGAGGGGATGTATTTAGAAGCTGTTAGCATTAATTCATTTGACTTTTTTACCGCTGAGAAAATGAGTTAAATGAGTTTTCGCAGAGGTTAACATTGCGCTCTGCGCAACCTCCATTTTCTTTCTTCTCTGCGGTTAAATAATTAACTCAAACAACTACCGGGTTTTACAAACAATGTAGGTAAAGCTCCACACAGGTATTCAGTACAAGTGTGCGACGCAACGATGATGCCCAAGGATTTACTGCCCGGGCAACAAAATTTATTATGAATTAAATTAAAAAATGCTCCACTCCTTATATTAAAATTATCTATTTTATCAAGGCAACTCCCTATGTTTATTTTACGTTTAAAATGGTTCACTGAATCTTTTTTAAAACCTAAAAATTGTGAACATTATGAAAAGAGTTCCAACAACCTTCAACCTTTTTAGCTGGAGTTGCACTATCATTTTTTCCGCATCATTACTCTTGCTGGGCAGTTGCCAAAAAAGCCCGGGCAA
>JANMVB010000540.1:0-23746 GCA_031392305.1 Ferruginibacter sp. | reverse complement strand
GCAACAATAAAAAATGGGAAGGGCCGGGTATTGATTACAGGCGCTGCAGGTTTTTTAGGTTCGCATTTATGTGACCGGTTTATTAAAGAAGGCTTCCAGGTTATTGGGATGGATAATTTAATAACCGGCGACCTTAAAAATATTGAGCACCTGTTTAAATTAAAAGCGTTTGAATTCTACCATCACGATGTTTCTAAATTTATTCATGTGCCGGGCCAGTTGGATTATATCCTCCATTTTGCTTCGCCGGCAAGCCCGATTGATTATTTAAAAATTCCTATTCAAACACTTAAAGTTGGATCGCTTGGTACGCATAATTGCCTGGGACTTGCTTTGTCTAAAAAGGCAAGAATATTAGTGGCGAGTACAAGTGAAGTATATGGAGATCCTACGGTACACCCACAGAATGAAGAATATTGGGGTAATGTAAATCCGGTAGGACCAAGGGGTGTGTATGATGAAGCCAAGCGTTTCCAAGAAGCCATAACAATGGCGTATCACACTTTTCATAAATTGGAAACCCGTATTGTACGGATCTTTAATACTTATGGCCCACGTATGAGACTGAATGATGGGCGTGCCTTACCGGCATTTATTGGGCAGGCCCTACGGGGAGAAAATCTAACTGTATTCGGTGATGGTAGCCAAACCCGGAGTTTTTGTTATGTGGATGATTTGGTTGAAGGTATATACCGCTTGTTGATGAGTGATCATTCGCAACCGGTTAATATTGGCAACCCCGATGAAATATCACTCAAAAATTTTGCAGAAGAAATTATTAAATTAACCGGTACGGATCAAAAGATTGTTTATATGCCATTGCCTACGGATGATCCTAAACAACGGCAGCCTGATATTACAAAAGCGAGGGAAATATTAGGTTGGGAACCAAAGGTGAAAAGAGCAGATGGCTTAAAAATAACGTATGAATATTTTAAATCCCTTCCAGGAGAAGAGTTGTATAAATTACCTAAAGAATTTATCAGCATGAATATTGCTTCAAAGAATAGCGGTACTAAAAATTCCTAAAATCAATTTAATTTTTTTTAAAAAATTAAATTCAATTAACCTTTTAGGATTAATAATTAAAAAATAAATACACCGGGATTTTCTAAAAATACTGGTTCTTAAAAAATGTATAATAGCTTATTAAATAAAAATAAAAAACTGGCAGTAATTGGGTTGGGATATGTAGGCCTTCCGATTGCCCTGGAATTTGCAAAGAAAATTAAAGTGATTGGCTTTGATATAAATGCAAAACGTGTGGAGATGATGCGTAATAGTATTGACCCCAGCCAGGAGTTGGAGAAGGAGGCATTTGATGGATGTGATATAGAATTTACCAATGACCTGGAAGTGCTAAAGCAGGCGAATTTTTTTATAGTGGCCGTGCCTACCCCCGTTGATGAACACAACACCCCAAACCTTATCCCTATACAACGGGCCAGCGAAACTATTGGTAAAGTGATTAAAGAAGGGGATTATGTGGTGTTTGAAAGTACGGTGTATCCTGGTTGTACAGAAGAAGATTGTCTGCCCATCATTGAAACACTATCTGGCTTAACAAATATTGAACATTTTAAAACCGGTTATTCACCTGAAAGGATTAACCCGGGCGACAAGGAACATACACTGGCAAAAATTGTAAAAGTAGTAAGTGGGTGTGATGCTGAGAGCCTGGATACAATTGCTAAAGTATATGAATTGGTGGTAACTGCCGGGGTGCATAAAGCATCGAGTATTAAAGTGGCAGAGGCTGCAAAAATTATTGAGAATACGCAACGTGATTTAAACATTGCTTTAATGAATGAGCTATCAATCATATTTGACAGGATGAACATCAATACTTTTGAAGTGCTTGAAGCGGCTGGTACCAAATGGAACTTTCTCAAGTTTCAGCCAGGTTTGGTGGGCGGTCATTGCATAGGTGTAGATCCCTATTACCTTACTTACAAATCACGTGAATTGGGTTATGATAGCCAGGTTATTTTAGCGGGAAGAGTGATCAATGATGGAATGGCGGGGTACGTGGCAAAAAAAGTTTTGCAGCATATAATTCACAATAACGGAAACGTAAAGCATGCAAAAGTATTGGTGATGGGCGCTACTTTTAAAGAGAATGTAAGCGATATCCGAAACAGCAAAGTGGCTGATGTAGTGAAGGAATTGAAATCGTATTCTTTAAATGTTGACCTTGCAGATCCTCATGCTGAAAGTGATGAACTGGAGCATGAGTATGGTATTCCGCTGGTGGCAGAGATAGGCAACGATTATGATGCAGTGTTGATTACCGTGCCGCACAATGAATATAAAAACCTGGATGATGCTTATTTCGCAGGCATTACCAAACCGCATGCAATGATTGCGGATTTAAAAGGTATTTTCAGGAGCAGGATTAAGAGCAGGTATTACTGGAGCCTTTAAGGTAATGTGCTGATTTGCTAATGTGCTGATAACGGATTTAAAGTGCTTAGTGTTATTAAGTGGTAATTTTAATTTTTGTATTTTTTCTTTTATTAAAAACAAGAAATAACCACTCTTGTATTTATTCCTTACGGGTCTAAAAACGTAAACACTTAGTAAAACCAGGTAAAGCATTTTTCATTTTGCCCAACATATTTTTTATCCATGTGATAGTGTGAAAGAAATGTTTTTTACTAATCATAATTCACTATTTACCATTCACCATTCACCATGAATTTCCACACCAAAGATATTTCCCAAAGTAATTTCTTAGTAACGGGTGGCGCAGGATTTATAGGCAGTCACCTTGCTGAATATTTGTTGCAGCATGGCGCCAAAAAAGTACGTGTGCTCGACAATCTGGTAAATGGTTTTCAATCTAATCTCGATATTCTTCGTACATACCCGGCATTTGAATTTGTAGAAGGTGATATCCGCAATGCAGATACCTGTATGCAGGTATGTAACGGTATAGATTATATTAGCCACCAGGCAGCATTGGGCTCTGTGCCCCGTTCAATAAAGGAACCTGTATATTTTAATGACGTAAATGTGGGTGGGTTTGTAAATATGCTGAAAGCTGCTGTAGATAACAAAGTAAGCCAGTTTGTGTATGCGTCATCATCATCGGTATATGGCGATGAACCTACCTTACCTAAAGAAGAAGACCGGATTGGTAATTGCCTGTCGCCTTATGCGGCTACAAAAAAAACAAATGAACTGTACGCACAAATATTTGCAGATGTGTATGGATTAAAAATAATGGGGTTTCGTTATTTCAATATTTTTGGCCCACGCCAGGATCCAGACGGCGCTTATGCTGCAGTAATTCCCTTATTTGTAAAAGGCATAATGAAATGTACGCCTGTTTACATTAACGGGGATGGCGAACAAACCAGGGATTTTACCTTTGTAGAAAATGCAGTACAGGTAAACATAAAAGGCATGCTCACAAATAATGAAGCAGCGTTGAATAAAGTTTACAATGTGGCCATTGGCGAAAGTTTTTCGGTAAACTATTTATACAATACCTGCAGGGAATACCTGCAAAGCGATTTTGAAGCCACTTACAGGGAAGCCCGTTCAGGCGACATCCGTAATTCACTGGCAGATATTTCACTGGCAAAAGAATTACTGGGATATGCACCCACCAAAAAATTTGAAGATGGTTTGAGGGAAACGATCCAGTTTTTTCAGGAACTATATTCAGAAGAAAAAGCTGATGTCTGATGTTTGGTGAGTAGTGATGAGTGAGTAGTAATGAGTGAGTAGTAATGAGTAATGAGTAATGAATGAGTAGTAACGAGTGATTAAATATCCATTATCAATTATTGAATTATCCACTATCTTTTTTTCCATTAAAATAATTTTCAATTAAAAAAAATGCCTTTAATAAAAACTGATTTTCCGGGCTTGATTATTTTTGAACCAGTGGTGCACCAGGATCAGCGTGGCTATTTTTTTGAAAGTTATAATGAATCTGTTTTTTCTGCTGAGGGTATTCACATTCAATTTATACAGGATAACCAGGCAAAATCTTCTTATGGCGTACTAAGGGGATTGCATTATCAGTTGGCACCCTATGCCCAAACTAAATTAATACGTGTTTTATCCGGTGCAATTTTAGACGTGGCCGTTGATATAAGAAAAGGCTCGCCCACTTATGGTAAAGTATTTACTTTAGAACTTACTGCCGAAAATAAAAAACAGTTACTTGTTCCAAAAGGATTTGCACATGGCTATTCGGTGTTAAGCGAAACTGCAGAAGTGATGTATAAATGTGATGCATTTTATAATAAAGAAAGTGAAGGCGGATTATTATATAATGATCCGGCATTGTCAATTGACTGGATGATACCGGAAGGCAAAGCCATCATTGCACAAAAAGATTTAGTACACCCGGTGCTTGCCCAATGTATGAATAACTTTGTTTTTGAAGCATAAAATTTCACCTGGAAAATAACACCACCTTGCAACAAAAAACAATATTGGTTACTGGTTCCAATGGACAGTTGGGCAGCGAAATAAAAGCACTATCCCCATTATATCCTGCTTATAATTTTTTATTTGTAACCAAAGAAGAATTATCAATCGATAACAACGATTCAGTAACAAATTTCTTTGCAACCCATACTATACATTGTTGTATTAACTGTGCTGCATACACAGCCGTTGACAAAGCAGAAGCAGAACCGGAAAAAGCATTACTGATTAATGCAACAGCCGTTGGATTTTTGGCTGCAATTTGTAAAAAGTACCAGGCATTATTCATTCACATTTCTACAGATTATGTCTTTGACGGCACATCGTCTGCGCCTTATAGAGAAGATCACGCTGTAAACCCAGTCAATATCTATGGCGGTACAAAATTAAAAGGAGAGGAGATGGCGGTTCAAAATAACCCGGACGCTATTATCATCCGCACTTCCTGGGTGTATGCTGTTTACGGAAATAATTTTGTAAAGACAATGCTTCGGTTAATGCGTGAAAAGGAAAGTATTAACGTAGTTAGCGATCAGCAAGGTAGCCCAACGTATGCTGCTGACCTGGCAGAGGCAATCCTGCAAATAACCAATTTTCTTCAATGCTCACCGGCATCCCTTCACGCACTTCATTTATCTTCAAATATTTTTCATTATTCCAATGCAGGCATTACAAACTGGTACCAGTTTGCTTTGGCCATAAAAGAATTATCTGCAAGCAAATGTGAGGTGAACCCTGTTGTTACTGAGGCCTACCCAACACCCGCAAAGCGTCCAGCCTGGTCCGTTATGGATACCAGCAAAATTCAGCATACTTTCAACATCAGCATCCCTTTCTGGAAGAACAGTTTAGAAAAATGTATGAAGCGGTTTTAACAACGAAGTTATAAACTGCGGCTATTGTTTATTGCCCATTTCATGGTTGCGGATAAACACAAGTTTGGTGCCTCCCTTTTCAGAATCCCGTTTATCTATTTCAAATTGTGGCAGCGATTTAATAAGCGGTGTTAGTTTTTGAAATCCATAATTTCTCGGATCAAAGTTGGGTTGTTTTTTTAGCAGCAGGTTGCCCACGTCGCCCAAAAATGCCCAGCCATTTTCATCCGCAAGGTCGTCGATAGTAGCAGCAATTAAATACCTCGTTTCTTTATTTATTTTGTCAACTGAGGTCTTTGGTTTGGGCACCGATTTTGTTTTATTTGTATCGGCGTTGGTTGTTTCTTCCTGTTCCGGCACTGGAATAATTTCCATATAAATAAATTTATCGCAAGCCACAATAAATGGATTAGGCGTTTTCTTTTGCCCAATGCCAAATACTTTCATACCTGCCTCACGCAGGCGGGTAGCCAGTCTTGTAAAATCGCTGTCGCTCGAGATGATGCAGAACCCATCCACTTTACCTGAGTATAAAATATCCATGGCATCAATAATCAGCGCACTATCGCTTGAGTTCTTTCCCGACGTATAGCTGTATTGCTGTATAGGTGTAATTGCATTTTCCAGCAGCACATTTTTCCAGCCACCCACGGTAGGTTTCGTCCAATCAGCATAAATTCTTTTAAAGGTGGGGGTGCCATATTTTGCAATTTCTTCCATCACGCCTTTTACATTACTATAAGGCACATTATCTGCATCTATCAAAACTGCAAGGCGTATATCTTTTTGAAAATCCATACCACAAGTTAAAACTTTTTCACCTATCCATTTATGGGAAAAACAGGGCGTTCCAAAAATCATTTAAAAGAAAAAACCTTAAGTACAATCCAATATTTCGTAATTAATTTTATTGTCCAGGCGATGCCGCCCTGGTCAACATCGTTGTGTCACTCACTTGTGCCGCATACCATTGGGGAGCTTTAATTGTGTTATGCCAAAAGTCTTTCCAGGCAAGTTACTGTGCTTACTTTTCAACAGTTATTTATCAAATCCATTTGCATCAATATGCCTTTCATTTTCAGCTAACAGTTTTCAAATTATCCACTTCCACCAGGCCCTTCTTTTAAATCCATTCGCTTAATTCATACCTTCGCAACCTACTATGCAAATCTTCAACACAAGCAGTAAAATAATTATAACCTGCAGCAATCGTCTATCACCTTACCTGCAACAGGAAGTGGAAGAATTGGGCTTTACCCCAACACGTGTTTTTAAAACCGGTGTTGAATTAAAGGGCACCCTGCAGCATTGTATAAAGCTCAATTTAAACCTGCGTTGTGCAAGCCAGGTATTATTTTCTATCAAAGAATTTGAAGCAGCAAATGCAGATGACTTGTATAAAGTTTTATTGAATTTTGAGTGGGAAGCTATCATTCCTGAAAACGGATATTTTTCCATTACCAGCAATGTTGATAATATCACTATCAATAATTCCTTATTTGCCAATGTAAAAGTGAAGGATGCTATTGTTGACAGGTTCAGGCAACAAACAGGGCAGCGGCCTAACTCCGGCCCGGGTATGGATCAAACAGTTGTTCATTTATACTGGAAAGAAAACCAGGCTGAAATATTTATTGATACCTCGGGAGAAACACTTTCCAAGCATGGGTATCGAAAAATTCCGGGTAAAGCACCTATGCTGGAAGCATTGGCTGCAGCTACATTGCTGGCTACCAAATGGGATAGGAAATCTCCTTTTGTTAATCCTATGTGTGGCTCGGCTACATTAGCTATCGAAGCAGCATTGCTGGCTACCAACCGCAGGCCTGGTTTGTATCGCAGCAATTATGCTTTTATGCATATTGCAGGCTACACGGATGTTATGTACAACCAGGAACGCAACCGGCTGGATGAAATTATTGCTGAAGTTGACGGGCTTAAAATTATTGCGACAGATATCAGCAATGATGCGATTAATATTTCTAAAATAAATGCCGGTGCAGCAGGTGTTGCAGCACTCATTCAGTTTAGCGAAGGCGATTTTGAAACCACCGGAATACCTGAAGAACAGGGAGGCATTATTTATTTTAACCCCGAGTATGGTGACAGGCTGGGCGAGGAGGCTGACCTGCAAATTACTTATGGCCGCATAGGTGATTTTATGAAGAAAAAATGTAAAGGATATACTGGGTATGTGTTTACAGGAAATCTGGAATTGGCAAAAAAAATTGGCCTTAAACCAAAACGGCGTATAGAATTTTATACCAGTAAAATTGATTGCCGTTTACTGGAGTATGAACTGTATGGCGGCACCCGAAGAGTTATTGATGCTGTAGAAACTAATTAAAGTGAAACAGCTTTTTTTCAAATTAAATTTCAGCATAAAATTATAAGATGAAAAACTTATTGGTACAATATGCCGCATATAATAAATGGGCCACTCAAAAGATATTTGACACCCTCAATCAATTGAGTGAAATACAACTGCACCATGAAATCGTTAGCAGTTTTCCTTCCGTTTATAAAACTGTACTTCACCTGATGGATGCGGAGAACATCTGGTGGCAACGGTTGAAATTAGCTGAACATATTGAGCGGCCGAGTGATAATTTTTCCGGAAGTTTTGAGGAGTTACAAAAAAAAATAATGCTTCAATCACAACAGTGGGAAGACTGGGTAATCAATGCAAACGATCACCAACTGTATCATGTATTTGCATATCAAAACAATAAGAAGGAGCAGTTTAAGCAGCCGGTAAATGAAGTGTTGATCCACATTTTTAATCATGGCACATATCACCGTGGACAGATTATAACTATGCTGCGCCAGTTAGGTATTGAAAAAATTCCACAGACAGATTTTATTGCTTTTTGTCGTGACAGCAAATAGATTGCCTTAGCTTTTTTTGTTATCAGGTGAGAAAAGATCCACATAGGTATTTAGTACAAGAGGGCGATGCAACGATGATGACAAGAGATATGAAGCCCGGACAAAAAATATTTACCTGGCTTAGCTAAACAGCCAAAGAATTAAATAAGTGTTATTGATCGTGGAGAAGAAGAAATTTCGGCTGATTGAACCCAACTTAATTTATAGTTTTATCTCTTCATGACTATCGTCAAAAAAATGAAACTCAGTGAGGTGATAATTTGAATTGGAAACAACTTTAATTTTTTGTTTGTATTTCCAGCTCCATTTGCGCCGCTTGGAAATAAAACCACTGGTTAGGAAAACGAATAAAATTGGATTTACCTGAATGGTTAGGCCCCTATGCTTTTGCATGATGAGGTAGCTGAGGTTTTTTTCAATTTCATCTTCCAAAATAAGGGTAGAAGATATTTTGCCGGTACCATTGCAGCTTGGGCAAATTTCAGATGTATTGATATTCATTTCCGGCTTCATTCTTTGCCGGGTAATCTGCATGATGCCGAATTTGCTGATGGGTAATACAGCATGCTTGGCCCTGTCTGTACGCATATATTGTTCCATTGCATCAGCGAGGCGCTTTTTGTTTTCCAACAATTTCATGTCAATGAAATCAACAACGATAATACCACCGAGGTCTCTCAGCCTGAGCTGTCGGGCAATTTCTTCGGCAGCTTCCAGGTTGGTTTCCAGGGCGTTTTGCTCCTGGTTATTGCTTACACTTTTATATCCGCTATTTACGTCAATTACATGCAGTGCTTCGGTGTGCTCTATTATAAGGTAGGCGCCGCTTGGCAGGTTAACTGTTTTTCCGAAAGCAGCCTTTACCTGTTTGGTGATGCCGAAACTATCAAATATGGGGGAGCCATTATTATAGTAGGTAACTATATCCGCTTTTTCCGGAGCTATTTTTTGAATGTAATTTTTTGTATCAGCAAAAATATTTTTATCATTTACTACAATGCGGTTAAAATCTTCATTAAGTAAATCACGGAGCATGCTGTTAGCCTTGCCTTGCTCACTTAATATTTTTGATGGGGGTACTGCTTCTTTAAGATTATTCTGAATAGTTTTCCAGGTTTGTACCAGGGTAAGCAGGTCATCATGAAGTTCTGCGGTATTTTTTCCTTCGGCTGCAGTACGTACTATAACACCAAAATTTTTAGGCTTGATGGCTTCAATTATTTTGTGCAACCTTTTTCTTTCTTCGCCGGAATGTATTTTTCTGGATACAGCAATGATATCGTTGAAGGGTGTGATAACGACAAATCTGCCTGGCAGGGATAATTCGCAACTTAAGCGTGGGCCTTTAGCTGCAATTGGCTCTTTTAATATTTGAACCAATACATTTGGGCGGCCACTCAATACTTCTGCAATCTTGCCGGTTTTTATAATTTCAGGCTCTACAGAAAATTTACCAAAATCAAAACCACCTTCGGAGTTATCATTAATAGAAGTATTGGTAAATTTAAGTATTGACTTTACGTAAGGGCTAAGATCTGTGTAGTGCAGAAAAGCGTCTTTTTCAAAACCTACATCAACAAAAGCGGCGTTTAAACCCGGGATTAGTTTTTTTACTTTTCCAAGATAAAGGTCTCCCACAGCAAAGTTTGCATCAGCTTTTTCGTTGTGCAGCTCTACCAGTTTCTTGTCTTCCATCAAGGCTATTTCAACGCCTTGTGGTGCAGCATTTATAATTAATTCCTTTGTCAAGCAATTTCACATTTAATTAGGGACCATAACATCACGGAAGGATAACGTACAACAAAATAATAAAGTATAATACTCTATTAGATGCTGATAAATGTGTGCCGGCTTGGGATTGCCGGCACATGATATAAAAAGAAAACTATTTCTTTTTATGACGATTCTTTCTTAAACGTTTTTTACGCTTGTGCGTTGCAATTTTATGACGTTTTCTTTTTTTACCACAAGGCATACCGAGTCTTTTTTATGTTAATAATAATTTTATACCTGCTGATTTTTTATAACCTGAATAACCCAGCAATATTATTTCAGCATTTTAATTCTTTCATCTACTTCTTTACTGTACACGGGGTTATCTACCAACCGCTTGCTAATCTCATACCACTTCACCGCATTGGGTTTATCACCTTTATCTCCGTAAGCATCTGCCAGCCATGATATTGCTTCCAGATTTCGTGGTTGGTTATTTAATACTATCAACAGCCGCTCTATTGCTTTATCATATTGGTTGCTTATTACGCCACCAATACCTAATACCAACTGGGCCTGCATATTGGTAGAATCTTTGCGTACCACCTGCAAAAGTTGCTGGATCCCTTTCATTGTTTCCTGTGGATCACCAGCCATGCCTTTGCCAAAAACATAACAACTTCCCAGCCCAACCTTTAAACTGTCGCTGCCAGGATTTAATACAATTGCCTTTTCAAATAACTCAATTGCCTGCTCACTTTTCCACCTTCTTTTTGCTTCATCAGCCTCCTTGCGAAGGTCTGCTAACATCAATTGGGCTGCGAAGGTGAGGTTTTTTTCAGAATTTACCAACTTAGCTGACTCCGAAGTGTAAAAATTATGCAATTCATGCTGGTGTACGGAGTCATCCCAAAATGAAGCAAGACCGTCAAATGCCTTTATTTGTTGGTCTTTTACATTACCTCTCGAAATACTGTTTTCGAGTTTATTAATATAATCAAGCTGGGTATTGGTTAACTTTTGCTTGGCTTCAACAATGTATTTATCAATACTAAATGAAGGCAAAGCCGGAGTGGTGGAAGAGGGGGCAACTACGTTTTCTTTTTTAGCAACGGTACTGCCAAAAAATAATAAAGAGGATAAAATAAGTAAACCTCCGCCTAAAAGAATTAATTGTTGTTTTTTCACAAAAAATTATTGAGGCGCAAAGTTACACTATTGAGGTGGGTTGTTTTCAGGTAACTTTTTACTTTTAACCTCGGTTACAAATTCTTTGGCTGGTTTAAAAGCAGGAATATAATGTTCAGGTATTACTACAGCAGTATTCTTCTTGATATTTCTACCAATCTTTGCAGCTCTTTTTTTAGTGATGAAGCTACCAAACCCTCGGATATAAATATTTTCTCCGGCTATAAGAGAACGTTTTATCTCTTTAAACATGGTTTCAAGTGTAAACATTACATCCACTTTCGGAATACCTGTTTTATCGGCAATTTCTGAAATCAGGTCTGCTTTTCTCATTGGAATGAAGTTTTAATTTTTATTGCTACCGGAAAAGTAATAAAATAATTTGAAAATTGCAATATTATGTCTTGATAATCAGGTAGTAGTAATTGAGTATGGAAGTATTCGCTTAGTTTTATCCCGATTGTATAACAACATTGATAAAACAAAGCTTTAAAATCAACATACTTACCTAATAATAAACACTTAGTTTCAGTAAAATGAAAATTTCTGCCCACCAACAAAATTTCAAAAAGAATTTATTAAGATGGAATATTGAAATGAATAAAAGGGAGATGCCCTGGAAGGGAGAAAAAGATCCTTATAAAATCTGGCTGAGTGAAATTATACTTCAGCAAACAAGGGTAGATCAGGGGCTGGCGTATTATAACCGGTTTATTGCAAATTTCCCCACAGTGCAGGATCTGGCTAATGCTGCGGAAACCAAAGTTTTTAAACTATGGGAGGGGCTCGGGTATTATAAAAGGTGCAAAAATTTAATTGCTACCGCCAAATATATAAATGATGAGTTGGAGGGTAAATTTCCGGATGAGTATGATAATATTTTGTCGCTAAAAGGTATTGGCCCCTATACAGCAGCGGCCATTAGTTCCTTTGCATTTAATCTTCCATACGCCGTAGTTGATGGAAATGTATTTCGTGTATTGGCAAGATATTTTGGGATAGAAACACCTGTTGATAGCAGTACCGGTAAAAAGCAATTTACCAACCTTGCCAACGAATTACTGGATAAAAAGCACCCCGGAAATTACAACCAGGGATTGATGGATTTTGGTGCAGTTGTATGTAAGCCCCAATTACCCTTGTGCAGTGAATGTATAATGAATAAAAGCTGCATTGCATATTTGCAGGGAACTGTTCAACAATTACCGATAAAGGAAAAATTACTAACAAAAAAAACCAGGTGGTTGTATTACCTGGTGATAGAACTAAATAATAAATTGTATGTACGTAAGCGGGGGGCTGGCGATATTTGGGAAAACTTATATGAATTTGCCCTTATTGAAAGTAAGGATCAATGGCCATTGGATAGCATTAAAATGAAAATTATGGCAACCGGTCTGATGGCAAAAGGAAATTTCGAAATACTGGGAATTTCGCAGGAGTATAAACAATTATTAACGCATCAAACCATCAGGGGGCAATTTATTCACTTAAAAATAAAAAGCCCCACCCCTTTAAACACTTATAAATTGGTAACAAAAAAAGCGTTGCAACAACTGCCTTTTCCTAAATTTATCAGCAACTACTTAAAAGATAAAAATGTATCTTTAAACTTAGTTTACAGTAATAAAAAATAACATTCAATTGATTTAATACCACTAACATGAGAGGCGTAAACAGGGTTATGTTAATCGGCAATCTTGGTAAAGATCCGGATATGCAATTTTTGGAAGGAAATATTGGGGTTGCAAAGTTTTCACTTGCAACCACAGAAACTTATAAGGACAGAAGCGGCAAACTTATCTCACAAACAGAATGGCATACAGTAGTATTGTGGAGGGGCTTGGCAGAACTGGCACAAAAATATTTACATAGGGGAAGTTTGGTTTATATTGAAGGCCGCCTAAAAACCCGGAGCTGGGAAGATAAAGAAGGGAATAAAAAATTTGCAACGGAAATAGTTGGCGATAACCTGATAATGCTTGATAAGCGCAGCGATGGAACCATACCAGGTGCAAGCAGCGAAGGAATTGAAGGAGTAGGTGGTGGTGATATACACCCTGAAGAAGACGGCCCCGAAAGGCTTCCCTTTTAGTGGTTTAAAGGAATAATTTCAACAAATTTTGCCCCCTTTTACAAAAACATTGCTCACTAAAACTAATAGTTTTGGATTACCATTCGGTTATTGATGTTACAGGCTATTTGCATGTTACTTTACTTGCTATTACCCCTGCAGCATCTGCAGTACTTATTTTCCTGGCTGTATTATTATTTACAATTTCATTTTTAATTGCAGGCTCCGAAGTAGCTTTTTTCTCCCTTACTTACAAGGATATCAATATGCTTAGAACAAAGCGCCAGCCTGCTTTTAAGCGTATTGTGAGTTTGCTTGAGCAGCCTAAAACCTTATTGGGCTCCATGCTTATTGCCAATAGTTTTGTAAATATTGGCATTATCCTCATTTCAAATATTTTAATGGATAACCTGCTTGAAACATTCAGGCTAGTTTTCTGGATTAGCTTTTTGGTAAAAGTATTTTCCGTTACTTTTTTACTGGTGCTTTTTGGCGAAGTGTTGCCTAAAGTATGGGCTACGCACCACAAGGTTTGGTTTGCATCTACGTCATCTTTAATTATAGAAATTTTCAATAGTATTTTTTATGGGTTCAGTAAGCGACTGGTTGGTTTCAGTGATGGTATAGAAAAGAAATTTTCACCCAATCATTCATCCATGTTGGATAATAGCCAACTCGATTATGCCATTGATTTATTGCCGGAACATGAAGCAACCATGGAAGAAAAGCAAATATTGAAAGGCATCAGAAAATTTGGTGATACTACGGTGAAGCAGATAATGCGTACCCGGCTTGATGTAAACGGTATTGAGTTTGCAAGCAATTTTGAAGACGTTATCAAAAAGGTAGAAGAGCTACATTACTCCCGCCTGCCGGTTTATAATAATAACCTCGATGAAATTAAAGGCATGTTGCATACCAAAGATTTGTTGCCACATGTAAATGCCAGCAAGGTTGAAAATTATGACTGGCATAGTTTAATGCGGCCTGCATATTTTGTGCATGAGCAAAAACTCATTGAAGATCTGTTGCAGGAATTTCGTAACCGGCGAATACACTTTGCCGTGGTAGTGGATGAATTTGGCGGTACTTCTGGTATTGTAACACTTGAAGATATTATGGAAGAGATTATTGGTGATATACAGGATGAATTTGATGATGAAGAAAGTGGCAATAACAAAATAGATGATTACAACTTTATTTTCGAAGGCAAAACCATGATCAATGATGTATGCCGCATAATGGGGCTACCCGGCGATGTGTTTGAAGTTGTAAGAGGCGACAGCGATTCATTAGCGGGCCTTGTGCTGGAAATAGCCGGCGAATTTCCCCAGGTAGAAGAAGAAGTAGTGAGTGGCGATTTTACTTTTATTACACTTGCAATCAATAAAAACAGGATTGATAAAGTGAAGGTTATCATCAAGCAACGGCCCGGAGATGTATAGCCACTTCACCAGCTTTTACCAAAGAAAATAATTACTGTAATAATGCGCATACACCAGCTTTTAAAAAAAGTTTTTCTTACAAAATTTCGTTTGCCTGTTGCCTGTTGCCTGTTGTTTGCTGCATGCAATTCTCCTTACATTTCTAAAAAACGAGGTTACTATAATATTGAATTACCAAAGCGTAGTTATCAAAAATTCGACATGCCGGATTTTCCCTACAGCTTCGAGTACCCGGTGTACGCAACCATCGTAAAAGACAGTACTTTTTTTGATACAAATCCTGAAAACCCTTACTGGATCAATGTGGATTTTCCTTTATTTCATAGCAGGATTTTCCTTAGTTATAAATCAATCGGTGGCAAGGCACTTTATAAAATAAAACAACCGGATGGTACTTACAAAGACTCACTCGGTACCAATGTATTTGATAAAATGGTGAACGATGCATTTACACTTACCAATAAAAATAATGTGGTTTCAAACTCTATCAATGATAGTTTTATAAGTACCCCCCATGGGATACATGGTGTATTTTTTAAAGTTGGTGGTAACGCAGCCACTTCCAAACAATTCTTTTTGAGCGATACGGTCAATAATTTTATCCGTGGTGCTTTGTACTTTGATGTAACACCAAATGCAGATTCATTAAAACCGGTGCAGGATTTTTTGCAGGCCGATATGGATCACATGATCAATACCTTCCGGTGGAAAAATAAATAAGCTGCCAGCTGTTTAAAACAAAATTTCTTTGTTGACAAACATTTGTATTTCAATTAAACATCGTTGTGTCACTCCCTTGTACGTCATACCTATATGGAACTTTTCCCACAGTATAAAATCGGTAATCATACATTCTCTCATACTTTAAAAATTGAGAAATAATCTGCTTCAGGGATTTAAACATATAACACAATTAAAGTACCACATAGGTATGACGTACAAGGGAGTGACACAACAATGCCGCCCATTGATCAAATGTTCGTAAAATAAAAATGATGTTGTACTGCAAAAGGTCTTTAGCAGTATAAATGTTTGTATAACTATAGGTGTTTGTTAGTATTTTTGCGGCTTATATGATAGCAATCGATAACATTCTTTTAAGTGACCAAGTGATAGAAGATCAGTTTGTTTGTGACCTTAATAAATGCAAAGGTGGATGCTGCGTAGATGGTGATGCAGGCGCACCACTTGCAAAAGATGAACTAAAAAACCTGGACGAAGTTTATAATGCAGTAATCCCTTACCTGGCCGAAGAGAATAAAAAAGAATTGCTACGCCAGGGCCGGTATGTGTACGATAAAGAATTTGGATGGGTAACACCAACAATTGAAAGCAAGGTTTGTGTGTATGGCATTGTGGATAAAAATGGCATAGTAAAATGCGGCATTGAACAGGCTTACAATGATGGAAATGTTTCCTGGAAAAAACCTATAAGCTGTCACCTTTTTCCGCTACGGATAAAACAAAGCAAAGACAAAAAAACTGAGTATGTAAATTATGAACCACGGGAAGATTTGTGCAGTGCTGCCTGTAGCCTGGGTAAAAAATTAAAAGTACCTGTGTATGTTTTTTTGAAAGATGCATTGATTAGAAAATACGGCACTGAATTTTACAGCACTTTGGAGGCCACAGCAAAACACTTACATCCCGAACCCTGAAATCATTTATTACCGGTTTAAAAATTTCAACCAAATACTTGCCTCCCATGCATAAAATTAAATACGCCTTACTTTTTATTACCTGTTTATTTTCTGTTATTTCCTGTTCAGTTAACAGGGCTAAAATTGATAATAGCCTCAAAAAATATTTTGATGAAAATAAGGTGGAAGGTTGCTTTACCATGCTAAATAATAGTGATGGAAAAGTAACGGTTTATAATATGACGATGGACACGATGCGTTTTTTGCCGGCATCTACTTTTAAAATTGTGAACTCTTTAATTGGCCTGGAGACAGGGAAGATAGATGATGAGAAAATGGTTATAAAATGGGATGGTATAAAACGCTGGAACGATGACTGGAACAAAGACCTTACCATGGAAGCTGCATTTAAGGTTAGTGCGGTACCCTATTACCAGGAAGTAGCAAGAAGAATAGGAAAAGATACCATGAAACTATGGATTGACAGCATGCAATATGGCAACATGCAAACAGGCAAATATGTTGATAGTTTTTGGCTCGATAATAGCTTAAAGATTTCGCCGGATGAGCAACTTGGGTTGGTAAAGCGTTTGTATTTTGATCAACTCCCTTTTCAAAAACGTACGCAACAAATTGTAAGGGATGTAATGGTGCAGGAAGATAATACCATTTACACACTTGCGTACAAAACCGGATGGGGATTTGATGAAAATAAAAATTCAATTGGCTGGATGGTGGGTTGGGTTGAAGAAAACAAGCATCCCTACTTTTTTGTAACATTGGTAAAATCGGCTGACCCCAATATTGATATGCGTACCGTTCGGTTGAATATTACAAAAGGGATACTAAAACAATATGGCTTTTTTAAAGGGGAAATGTAGCGTTTGTGATATTGAGTGTTATTATTATTAACCTTTAATACGATGGAGTTTTTTAACAAAGCCGCTTACCCGAATGATTTTAATTTGCACTGTATATTTTTTAAATTTCAATCAACAAATTAAGTGATCAGCTTTCAACATATAGAATATCTTTTGGCATTGGCCGCTATCCCATTAATGGTAATCATTTATTTTATTTTATTGCGTTGGAAAAAGAGTACTATTAAAAAAATTGGTGACAAAGCATTGGTAAACCAACTCATTGGTAGTTATAGCGCTTCAAAATTTGCACTTAAGTTTGTATTGGTGATTGTTGGGTTTGCAGCAGCAGTAATTGCATTGGCGAATCCAAGGTTGCCACAGGGTAATACTACTGTTAACCGCAGTGGCATTGATGTAATGATTGCCCTTGATGTTAGTAAAAGTATGCTGGCGCAGGATGTAAAGCCTGATCGCCTGGAAAGGGCTAAACAATTATTAGCCAGGCTTATTGATAAATTACAGGATGACAGGATTGGGATAGTTGTATTTGCAGGGCGGGCATATTTACAAATGCCGCTTACAACTGATCATGCTGCCGCAAAAATGTACCTTGGTTCTGCAACGCCTGATGTGGTGCCTACACAAGGCACTGTAATAGGTGATGCACTTAAAATGTGCTTTGCTGCATTTAACACAAAAGAAAAAAAGTATCGTTCCATTATTTTAATCAGCGATGGGGAAGATCATGATGAAAATGCAGTTGCTTATTCAAAAGCACTTGCTGATGAAGGCGTAATGATAAATACCATTGGCGTAGGTTCGCCGGAAGGTGCATTGCTGATGGATAAAGAGACCAATGAATATAAAAAAGATGCCACAGGCAACCCTGTAGTTTCAAAACTAAATGAAGAAGGATTAAAAACTTTAGCTGCAAATACAAATGGTATTTATCAGCGCTTTTCCAGTACGGATGAAATAGTAAATAATATTCAAACACAATTAGAAACACTGGGGCAAAGGCCTGTTATAGAAAACTCCCAGATAAACTATCGTAATTTTTTCCCCTGGTTTTTAGTGCTTGCATTGTTGCTATTAGTAGCAGAATTTTTTCTTTCAGAAAGAAAATTAAAGCCTGCAATAAAAAACCCATCTGGCCTTAAACAGAAAGTAAGTTTAGCCACCGTATCTATATTACTATTGTTTACCCCGTTTATATTGATTGCACAAAAGGACAATGAATTGGTAAAGAAAGGCAATGAAGCTTTTGTAAATAAACAGTACCAGGTAGCTACTGATAATTATAATAAAGCCATCGAAAAAAATCCTGCTAACCTTCCGGCACAATATAATCTTGGTAATTCCTTGTATAAATCAGAAAAGGCTGAAGAAGCTTTGGTTGCTTATGATGCAGCGATACAGGGAAGTAAATTACCGCTTGAAAAATCAAATACATTTTATAATAAAGGGGTAGTACTACAGAATGCCAAAAAATTACCTGAATGTATTGATGCGTATAAAAATGCGCTGCGCCTGAACCCTGCAGATGAAGATGCCCGTCTGAATCTTCAAAAAGCTTTACTGCAACAGAAGCAGCAGGAACAGCAAAAAGAAAAAGAAGATAAAGAAAAGAACAAACCTAAGAACGACCCAAAGGAAAAGGAGAAAGAAAAACAGGATGAAAAAAAAGATAAGAATGAATTGCCAAAACCACAGCCTTCTAAAATGACCAAAAAAGAAGCGGAAGAAAAGTTAAAAGCATTATTACAACAGGAAAAAAAGCTACAGGATAAACTGCGGAAAGTAAGTGCGGCCTCGCCTACAAAGCCAGAAAAAGATTGGTAAAATATTGCATCTTTGCGGTATAAATAAAGCACCATGAAAAATTTAAAATTTGCCTTAGCATGCCTGTTTACTGTAATGTTATCTTCCTGCCTTGATTGTGAAGAAAAAATTATTGTAAATGCTGATAATTCAGGAATTTATTCAATGAAGCTGGACCTAAGTAAAATGCTGGAGATGGCTGCCTCGATGGGTGCAAAGGCTGAGAATGATAAACCAAAAGAAAAAAAGGACACGGTAGTGTATCTAAAAAAAATGCTTGATTCGGCAGATAATTTAACTGCTGAAGAAAAAGCACTTTACAAGGATGGATCGCTTTTAGTAAATCTGGATGAAGAAAAAAGTGTGATGAAAATTATGGTAAGTTGCCCTTTTAAAAATGCAGCGGAGCTTACAAGCATTAAGAATAACTTTTTTACCGTTATTAAAAAAATAAAGGCTTTCGAACAAGCTACGGGTGAAAAAGCCAAAGAGGGTGAAGCAGATGAAGATTCAAAAATGGCCATCAAATCAACTAACCCGGTAGCAGATCAGTTTACATTTTTTGCAGCACCTGGTACCATATCAAATACAATTAACAACCTTGAGGTATATAAAACTACCATTGCTGCTGATTCCACTTTATCAATGATGCAGCAAATGACTGCAATGATGGGTGACTTTAATTATCGTACCATATTGGTTTTGCCTAAAGTGATAAAAAAATATGAAGGCCCCGGAAGTATTGTTTCCGGCGATAAAAAAACCATCACTTTCGAAACTACCTTAACGCAAATGATGGAACACCCTGAAGTTGTTTCTTACAAAGTTGAATATTAATTGGGTTAATGTATAACGCAATTAAAGCTCCACATAGGTATGCGGTACAAGGGAGATCATTTATCCTTTTTATCAAAAAGGATAAATGACAAAATCATATTTACAACGATGTTGAGCATGGCTGATTCTTAGTTTGTACAACAAAACTTTAAATCATTTTTTATACAATGGTGGTTTAAACATTTCTCAAAAAAAAGTGTTGTAGAAAAAAAAGATCATGAACAAAGTCTTCATCCTATTTATACTTTTAGTATCATCTTCAATCGCTTTCGCACAAACAAATGAATTAGTGATTTTTGAAAAGGAACGCATTAGCTACGATAAAAAAGCTATGCTTGTATTGGGTGGCTGGTCGGTTGCAAATATTGCTACAAGTGCTGTTGCAACCAACACAAGCAACCGGCAGCATAAGTATTTTCATCAAATGAATATCATCTGGAATTCGACCAATCTTTTGATTGCCGGTTTAGGGTATTGGGGAGCTTCAAAAGAAAAAACTGAGGGCCTTACTTTAACATCAGTATTGAAGCATCAAAATAGTAAAGAAAAAACTTTTCTATTTAATGCGGGGCTTGATGTGGCTTACATCACTGGTGGAATGTATTTAACAGAACGCAGCCGCAGAAATATTGAGCCGGCAAAACTTAAAGGTTATGGAAATGCTGTAATACTACAGGGCGGGTTCCTTTTATTGTTTGATGTTATCATGTATTCGCTGCACCACCAACATGGCAAAAGGCTTGCGGGCTTTACGGATAAAATTACGTTGGTTGGCAGCCCTGCCGGCTTTGCACTTGCCTACCGGTTGTAGAAGATAATTTTATTCATCTGGCACCGTAGTAGTAGATGGCCGGATAATTTGCTGTCTTGTAGAAAATATTTCATCAACGGGAACTACCTGGGTCACAAAAAAGCTAAGGCTGTTTACCAGTAATGACATAAATATTGCTTTCTTCCAGGTGCATTCAAGTAATTTATTAAAAGCCACTGCTTCACCAACAGCAACCAGTGCTGCCACATAACAAATATTGACGTCAGTTGTAAACAGGATGACATGCGCAATTGCCCACGAAATTATATTGATGAGTAATGCCATGTAAAAAGCATTTTGTCTTTTCTTTCTTTTAAAAAACAATATAATGATGGGTAATTCTACAATAATTATCAGGAAAAAGTTAAAGGCTAAATGCATGTTTCTTTATTTATTTGCACAACATTGTTATTTAAAAGGAATTGAATACAAGATTTTAAGTTGGGTTTTATTTTAAATTAAATACGATGTAAAGTTTTGACGCATTTTCCTTCACAGTAAAAATGCAGGCCCAATTAATTATTGGCAAAAATATTTATACAAAACCGTTTTGCATAATATATTATAGATCATTCCTTTTACATTTATACTACTTGGATTTTAACACAAAACCCTGTAAAAGATGGACAGGTAAATAGGAAGACTTATTTTAGCGATGAACTAAATTCAAGTTTAGGGGAAACAATACTTTACCAATTAAATATTTAATACTGCATATTTTATATAATTTGCCGTTATCTCCCTTATAGCAAATTACTAAGTCATAATATGGAATTTATTTTTAAACAATCGGACTATATTAATTGGACAAATGACTTCGCAATTGCCTTGGGCAGTGAGGTTAAAAATAATTCTATTTTATTTTCACCCCATATTGCAGTCGGGACTACACAAAGCTTTTTTCTTGAAGATGGGTTTTCAGCCTGCGTAAATAACTATAGTTTAAATAATGAAGTTATTTTTACACGGCACCCAGCCGATCAGTTTGGCGTAATAATTTACTTGTATCATTTTCATACCAGCAATTCTATTGAATATAAAATAGATAATACAACAGTTAATGTGGTTGATGGCACCCACTATGCTTTGCAAATAACAAATGCACAAACATTTCATCAACTGAAATTTACTAAATCTACCATCGTACGTGGGCTAAGTATTTATTTAGAGAACGATTGGATTCAGAAAAATGCAAGTAACCGTGCACTGGATGTATTTAACTATTTAAAGCAGGTAAATTATTTTCAGCAATTTTTTAGTGCTAAACAAAAACGGCTGATGGATGAAATATTAGACATGCCTGAAAACCATTCATACCCTGAATTGTACATTAAAAGCCGGATTTACCGCATTTTAGATAAATTAATGGAAACCTTTTTGCAAAGGGATATTTCTGAATTACCGGAAAGAATTAGTGAAGATGATTTTCAGACTTTGCAGAAAATCGAAACCATCCTTACAAAAAGTTATGATAAATCATTTCCGGGAATTGAAAAATTATCACGTATATCGTTTATGAGTGAAAGCAAACTCAAAAAATTATTCAAGCAATCATTTGGTATGGGCCTTTTCGAATATTTTCAAAAGAACAGGATGCACAAGGCAAAGGAACATATCCTTTCGGGGAAATATACCATTACTGAGGCAGGTATTAAGCTTGGCTACCAAAATCTGAGTAATTTTTCAGCTGCTTTTCGAAAAGAATTTCAATGCCTGCCCAGTGAATTGAACACTTTATAATTAACTGATAGTAATATTTCTTGTAACGTCGTTTTATTTTCAAAACACTTTCATCTTTCACCAAAGAATATCAGGTTTTGCCCTTATTCAATTTTCGAACTTTCCCCTTTTCAAATATTGATATTACCCTCAAACCTCACCGGCACTTTTAACTTTTTCCCCTACCTTTGCCCCCCAAAAGCAACTTTTCAATTAATATTTATTTCACATGTCCGGAGCATTAAAAGAAGTTCGTAACAGGATCAAAAGTGTACAGAGTACCCAACAGATAACGAAAGCAATGAAGATGGTAAGTGCTGCAAAACTGCGAAGGGCACAGGATGCCATTACGCAAATGCGCCCTTATGCACAAAAACTGCAGGAAGTGTTGAGTAATATCGTTAGCAATAACGATGGTGGTGTAAACCTTGCTTTGGCTACAGAAAGACAGGTTGAAAAAGTATTGATCATTGTAGTTACCAGCGACAGGGGCTTATGTGGAGGGTACAACAGTAACCTGATAAAACTTACCCGCCAGGTTATACTCGAAAAATATAGTGCCCAGTTTGCCAAAGGAAATGTGCAGGTATTGCCTATCGGTAAAAAAGGCTTTGAGCATTTTGTAAAAAACGGGTTTCCCGTGGTGGACAAATACTGGGATATTTTTACCGGACTTAGCTTCGAAAGGGTACAAACGGCTGCAAAATATGCCATGGTAGTATTTGCAAAAAAGGAAATTGATGCAGTGGAACTTGTGTACAGCGAATTTAAAAATGCCGCCACCCAGCGGTTTGTGGCAGAACAATTTTTACCAGTTAAAAAAATAACCCAGCAGGAAGGAAATAAAAAAGCAGATTTCATTTTCGAACCTTCTAAAGAAGTTTTGATTAGCGAGCTGATGCCAAAGATTTTAAACACCCAGTTATTTAAAGCGGTGTTGGATGCAAATGCAAGTGAACATGGGGCCAGGATGACAGCAATGGATAAAGCAAGCGACAATGCCAACGAATTATTAAAGTCGCTCAAAATAAGTTACAACAGGGCAAGGCAGGCAGCCATTACCACTGAGCTTACAGAAATTGTAAGTGGCGCTGCAGCATTGAACGGATAACTGCCCCCATCCCCTAAAGGGGGGAATGATTATGATTTCTAATTTATAAACTTCACAAAATTAAAAGAGCCGTTTTAAAGCCCCTTCAGGGGTTTGGGGCTGCGATTGGGGCATGGAACTTTCACAGATAATACCACATATTGAAGCCTTGATATTTGCAAGCGAAAAACCCCTTACCAATATCGATTTGGTGGAGTTGCTGAACAATGCCATGGGCTTTATTGATGACAGGGCAACGCTCGACCAGGTAGAAGCAGCAGTGGAAGGTATTCATGAAAAATACAATGCTGAATTTTATGCTTTTGAACTAAAAC
>JANMVB010000502.1:0-3163 GCA_031392305.1 Ferruginibacter sp. | reverse complement strand
AAGGTAATGCCGGCATTTACAGCCACTTGTATTTGAACGGTTGATATCATCGGCAAAGATCAGGTTCATCAACACTTTCCAGTAAGGCATATTTTTTAATCCAGCCCTGCACGCTTTCCAATCCTTCAAGGCTCATTAAATTGGTAAATATAAAAGGAGCTCCTTTTCGCATTTTACGGGCATCCCTTTCCATCACGCCTAAATCTGCATTTACATAAGGTGCAAGGTCAATTTTATTAATCACCAGCAGATCGCTCCTGGTGATACCTGGCCCTCCTTTACGAGGTATTTTATCACCTTCCGCTACATCTATCACAAAAATGGTAACGTCCGCAAGGTCAGGGCTAAAGGTTGCTGATAAATTGTCGCCGCCGCTTTCAATAAAAATAATTTGTACATCTGGAAAGCGGCTGGCCATTTCCTCCACAGCTTCCAGGTTCATACTGGCATCTTCACGAATGGCGGTATGTGGGCAACCACCTGTTTCCACGCCAATAATTCTATCCGCAGGCAGCAAACTATTCTGTGTTAAAAACTCAGCATCCTCTTTTGTATAAATATCATTGGTAATTACCGCCAGGCTGTAATCCTTACTCATAAGGCGGCTCAGCCTTTCAATCAGGGCTGTTTTACCAGAGCCAACCGGCCCCGCAATACCAATTTTTATATAATTTCTTTCCATCACCTGATTTATTTTTAATTATTTGACCATCATTAATTCTTAGTTCAGCATCGTTGTGTCACTCCCTTGTACCGCATACCTAAGTGGAGCCTTACCTGCCTGATAACAAACAATTCCCTTACTACAAAATAATCACATTCCTCAGAACCCCCCTTTGGGGGGCAGGGGGACTGGGTGGGGCTGGTCTCTGCCTCACGACATATACAATCTCGAATATAATTGCTCATGCTGCATACACCTGATATCAAAACCTGTACAGCATACTCCAATCAACGCCTTATCCGGCACCATACTATTATTAACTAACTGCTTAATTAAGGATTGAAGAGAGAATAATATTTCCTGGCCATCCTGCTGTCCCAATGGAATAAGCTTTACTGAGTTAGTAACCATGCCTGCGGCTGCATTATAATAAAAGCCGTGAAGGGCATCCTGTTTGGTAACCTCCAATGCATTAGCAAACAAACCAAAAGCGATGCAATAATGGCCCGATGCTTCTTTTAAATCAACAGACCTTCTGTACCTGTCGGCAATTTCACTTTTGCCAACCGGCTGAAAAATTTTCATAAGACGGATACCTAATTTCTGGCTTGCCAGCCTCATTTCTTTTGGCAGCTTTACTGCAGTGCATTCGGTATCGTATTGTAAAATAGTTTCAAAATTATTTTCTTTGGCTGCATCATAAGCAAGCGAAACAAATGCTGCATCTGTAAAATGAATATTGCGGCTAAGCATTTCTGTTATAAACTCAAGTGCAGTCAGTTTATTATATACTATTCCTTTTTGCACATAAGTCTCCAGCCCCGCCGAATGTGCATAGCCACCAATAGGAAGTGTTGGGTCAGATAGCTGTAATAAACTTAACAAGGAACTATTCATCCGGGAGGGTTCATTAATTTTGTGTTCTTTGAAAATAGTGTGCCTATGCCATGTGGGCTCACACTCGTTTTTAATGGATTCAATAGTTTTCTTTTACCTTCCTGTATATCATAACCAGCAGCTAATAAAGTCCGGTGAAGTGGAGGTTCAAATGGTACCAGTAAATCATCATTTTCGTAAAATAAGGGAATATGTTTATTGCCGATTTCATAACAAACCGATGCCATTTCAAACATGCTTTTTGGCCGGATGATCAGCGCATCACATGGGGCGATTTCAATAACAATGATACTAAAATCATCTTCATAAATAATGTCTCCTTCTGTAAGTTGTGGGTTTTCATGTAGAAATTTCATAGTAATATCAATACCGGCCTGGGTTGTCTTATGCAGGATACGTTTATTGGTTTCATACCATTCCAGCAACAGAAAATCCTGCTTGCGGTTATTGATCGCAAAAAAATTAATATTTCCTATTTTTTCTTTTATTAGCATTTTATATTACTGCCTGATGATCGTTGTAAAGTTAATACTGTTGCAACCATGCGTGAGGGATAGCAACGGAAAGCACGGTGAGGGCTTGTGCAAGGCTTTTGTGCCGTACTTGCAGTGGATAGCCCGACCCGCCAGCTGGCGGGGCACGCCCAAAAAATTTTCTTTTAAAATAAAAAATACCGTTGTGCCAAAGGTAACTCTGCAAGTGGCTCACAGGTAATATGTACGCCATCTACCTTTACTTCGTAATTCTCCGGGTTTACGGTAATGTCCGGGGTTGCATCATTATGTATTAAATCTTTTTTTGAAATAGTACGACAATCTTTTACCGGCAGTATCATTTTTTGCAGCCCATATTTTTGTACAACATTTTTCTCCAACGAAAGTTTTGAAACAAAGGTAGCGCAGGTACCAAACAATGCTTTACCGGCTGCACCAAACATGTGGCGGTAATTTACGGGTTGAGGGGTAGGGATAGATGCATTCGGATCTCCCATACGGCTTGCTATGATCATGCCGCCTTTGATAATAATCTCAGGTTTTGCGCCAAACATGGCCGGTTTCCACAACACGATATCAGCCAGCTTTCCAGCTTCAAGCGAGCCCACATACGCAGAAACACCATGGGTAATTGCGGGGTTGATGGTATATTTTGAAATGAATCTTTTTACCCTGAAATTGTCGTTTTCTTTTCCTGCATCTTCGGGTAAGGATCCACGTTGTACTTTCATTTTATGTGCGGTTTGCCAGGTACGGGTAATTACTTCGGCCACCCTGCCCATAGCCTGCGAATCGCTGCTCATCATACTAAATACACCCATATCCTGAAGAATATCTTCGGCAGCAATCGTCTCGGGACGGATACGGCTATCAGCAAAAGCCACATCTTCGGGCACAGATTTATCGAGGTGGTGACAAACCATCAGCATATCCAAATGTTCATCAATGGTATTTACTGTAAATGGCCGGGTAGGGTTGGTAGATGAAGGCAACACATTGGGGTACATGGCAGCCTTGATGATATCCGGCGCATGCCCGCCACCTGCACCTTCGGTATGAAAAGTATGTATCACCCTACCGTTGATGGCTGCGATGGTATCTTCTAAAA
>JANMVB010000490.1:0-1888 GCA_031392305.1 Ferruginibacter sp. | reverse complement strand
TTTTTATAATAAAGTATTTGGCTGGCAAACCAGGCAACGTGGAGATGGCAGCCTTGCTTTTGATGACGGTGTGGGTGAAGTAAGTGGCACCTGGGTAACGGGCCGAAAACCTGCTACAGAAGTAGGCTTTGTAATATCTGTGATGGTGGATAGTGTTGCTGCAACAATTGATTTAATTATTGCAAATGGTGGCAAAATTGTACAACCAATCGGGATGGATGCACCTGAAATAACCGCCAGGTTTACTGACCCCGCCGGCAATATTATGGGACTGTACCAGGAACCAGCATGAGGCAATGAAACGATAATTATGATGGCTACATATAATGTGGGTAAAGCTGCCCATTGGTATATAGTACAAGAGGGCGATGCAACAATGCTGCTATGAAATACTTATGCCGGGACAAAAAATTTATACAAATAAATGATCAAATCGTATTAACCACTTCTTCTGCCAAGCCGAAACTCATCGTCATCCCGGCACCACCGAGTCCGTTTAAAATATACACGTCTTTTTCGGGAGATATAAAAATATCCGTGTCGCCATTGGTGAGTTTTGGATAAGTACCATTCCAGCTTTGCAGCAGCGACCAGTCTTTAAAATTTGCAAACCGGCGCAGGTAATCCAATATCATTTTATTGATGAATTGTTTGTCGAAAGGATCGAAGGTTAATCCATATTCATGCGAATCGCCGACAGTTAATTCGCCCCTGCCATTTTGCGAAACCATTACATGTATGCCCCACTTAATGTAATCACTCATTTCATTTTCGTACCGCAGTTTTAATTCACTTAATGACGGGGCCACTTTAAAACTATTGTAATGAATGAGTGACAAACCGCCACACAAAGCAGGCCCTATGCGCCATTCATTGGGTTGCGCAGCAAGGCGCATCATCTGCAATTTACATTTGGTAAAGGGTAGCGACGCATACACCTCGGGATACAGGGTTTCAAAATCAGCGCCCGAGCAAATGAATATAATGTCTGCATCATACTCTTCATCATTGCCAATATAAACTGATTGGCCACTTACATAACTAATGCATTTGCCCCAATGAAACTGCACACCATATTTCTCTGTTAAATAGCCGGGCAGTTTAGCAATGCTTTCCCTCGGGTCAACAATCATTTCTTCGCTGCTATATAAACCGCCCAATAAATTTGCAGCATTTACTGCATCATATTTTTCAACGATTTCAGTTTTATTCATCATAGATACCTGCCGGCCCTGTGCCTTAAAGCTTTGCTGCAATTCAGCAAGCACCTGCATTTCATCGGCATGATACGCCAGGTGCAAACTGCCCGCTGCCTCGTGCCAGATGCCTGCAGCCTGGCAGGTTTCTTTCCATATATTCCTGCTTCGGATGGCACGGTTATAAAATTTTCCTTCAGGCTGGCCAATGGGCCATATCATTCCAAAGTTTCTTATTGAAGCGCCAACCGCCTGTTCGGTGCGATCAAACACAGTTACGCTGAAACCCTTTAACGATAGGGCCCTTGCTGTTGCCAGGCCAACAATACCTGCACCCACTACGATTGCTTTTTTATTATTCATGCTGCATTAATTATTGAAGTCGTTTGTACATTTTAGAATGCATACGCAGGCTGAGGGCAATTAGTAAAACACCCACAATACCCGCCGTATAAAAAAGAAAAGAAAAAAAACTGACCCAGTTATATTTGATAGAAATAAATTCTTTTACAAGTAACACCACCACCGTGCCAAGGTACCCGAAGGCATCTGCGATGTACATTACAAAACCTACGTTGCCTTTAATTTTGTAGGTAGAAAGCATGCGTTCAAAATACAAACAATTAAAAGGAATATAGCCCGTTTGTATGGATGGTGTTGGCAACCACCGGTATCTACCTGGGCTATATTCC
>JANMVB010000481.1:0-6101 GCA_031392305.1 Ferruginibacter sp. | reverse complement strand
CCCTATAAAGCAAAGCTTTTTGAGAGCATCGGGCGCAAGGTTGATTGCCTCGAACTGTATCCTGCAAGCGAAGGATTTTTTGCATTTCAGGATTCGCAAACAGAAGAAGGGCTGCTGTTGAATACAAATAGCGGTATATTTTTTGAATTTGTGCCTGCTGCTGAAATCTTCAACGACAGCCCCATGAGGCTTACTTTAAAAGATGTAAAAGCAGGGGAGAATTATGCACTTATCATCAATAATAATTCGGGCCTGTGGGGATACAATATTGGCGACACGGTAAAATTTGTTTCGGTTAATCCTTACCGTATTGTGGTTACCGGCCGCACCAAACATTTTATTTCTGCCTTTGGCGAGCATGTAATTGGCGAAGAAGTAGAAACCGCTCTGTTGCAGGCTGCCCGTGAAGAAAATATTCAAATAACGGAATTTACCGTGGCCCCTATGATTGCAAGTGATGGTGGTAAAAGTTACCATGAATGGTTTATTGAATTTGAAAATAAACCCGGTGACATGAATGCGTTTGCAAAAAAAATAGATGACCATCTCCGCTCAAAAAATGTTTATTATGATGACCTCATTGGTGGCAATATCCTGCAACGCCTCAATATATCTTCCGTAAAAAAGAATGGCTTTATCGACTACATGAAAAGCATAGGCAAATTAGGCGGACAAAACAAAGTACCCCGGCTAAGCAACGACAGGAAAATAGCCGAAGAAATAAAAGCATGGATTGATTAGATCATGCTCATATCCTCCATTTTCATTTATAGCTTTTTAATTTTTTGTCCGGGCAAAGAAGCAATGTAGAACATCGTTGCATCGCCCTCTTGTACTAAATACCATTGGGGATCTTTTCCTGCAATATTTTGTAAAAACATTGTAAGCTTTACATTGATATATATTCATGAGAAAATAAAAACATCATCGTTTATTTGAGGATAATGCTTTTTAAAAATGAATTAGATTGATTAATAAAATAAATAAGAAATCATCATCTCTTTGAAACTTCACAATTTTTTTGCTTAATTAATGTTTAAATAGTTTAGTTTTGCTGAAATTATTTACAACGTTTCAAAAGTGAAAAGCACAAATCAACATACCGCAAAATTATTCCACCATTCAATGGGTGCAGTTGTTGCCGTTTGTGTCCCATGTTTTTCTCCCCGACGCCGACCTGGTTGCTGATAGGACGAGCACTTAAAAAATGCCCCTGTCAGTGAAAAAATCTCCAAAACCGGGCTCTTACAATTTATTTATCACTTCCTTATTTCAATTACATACAATTGGAAACAAATAACATTATAATCAGGGTTGCTACAACCGATGATACAAAATACGCTACCACTATTACAGGTGAAATGGAATCTTCTGCCATGGCAAGGGGAACAGGTATTGCAAAGCGCTCTCCCGAATATATTGAGAAAAAAATAAAAGAAGGCAAAGCAGTAATTGCTGTTACCAAAGAAGGCGACTGGGTTGGCTTTTGTTATATTGAAGCCTGGGGCCACGATCAGTTTGTAGCCAATAGTGGTTTAATTGTAGCACCTCCTTACAGAAAAAGCGGCGTTGCAAAACAAATCAAGAGAAGAATATTTGACCTGTCTAAGGAAAAGTATCCAACCTCAAAAATATTTGGATTAACTACCGGGCTTGCGGTAATGAAGATCAACTCTGAATTAGGGTACGAACCTGTTACCTACTCCGAGCTAACAGATGATGAAGAGTTTTGGGCAGGCTGTAAAAGCTGTGTCAACTTCGATATTTTAATGAGCAAGGAAAGAAAGAACTGCATGTGTACGGCCATGTTATACGATCCTGCAGATCATTACGAACCGGAAGAAACCACTGAAGATTTTAAGCAGCATTCTAAATTGTATGAGCGCTTTATGCATATCAAGCAAAGCCGTTTGTTAAAACTCCTGAAGAAAAAAGATGGTGGCGGAGGAGTAAGCAAATCAATTTTAAAATATTTTTTCAATTTATAGCAGCAACAATTTTCAGATACATGGATCAAATCACAGGCATTAATTTGGGCAGGCAGCAAAATGATTTAGCACCAGGTACTAAAGTTGTACTTGGCTTTAGCGGCGGGTTGGATACTACTTTTTGTGCCATTTATTTAACCGTGGAAAAAGGGTACGAAGTACATTCAGTAATTGTAAACACGGGTGGTTTTAACGAAGCGGATTTAAAACATATTGAAGAGCATGCTTACAGGCTGGGCGTAAAAACGCATACCGCAGTAGATGCTGTAAAAACTTATTACGACAGGATTATCCGCTACCTTATTTATGGCAATGTTTTAAAAAATAATACCTATCCTTTAAGTGTAAGTGCAGAAAGATTAAGCCAGGCTATATTTATTGCGGAGCATGTAAAAAAAGTAAATGCAGCAGCAGTAGTACATGGCAGTACCGGTGCCGGCAACGACCAGGTGAGGTTTGATATGGTCTTTAATATCATGATCCCCGGCGTGGAGATTATTACACCGATACGTGATATGAAACTGAGCAGGGAAGCAGAGATTGCTTACCTGAAAAGTAAAGGGGTGGAAATGAATTTTGAGAAATCAATGTATTCAATTAATAAGGGCTTGTGGGGTACAAGTGTGGGTGGTAAGGAAACATTGAACAGTAAAGGAATGCTGCCCGAAACTGCATGGCCAACGCAGGTTACTGAAACAGGAAGCAAAACCCTTGAACTGGAATTTGAAAAAGGTGAATTGATTGGTGTGGATGGAAAAAAAATCAATCATCCATCTGACGCCATTAAAAAAATACAAAGTATTGCAGGGCCATTTGGTATTGGCCGTGATATACATATTGGGGATACGATCATCGGTATAAAAGGAAGGGTTGGTTTTGAAGCTGCTGCACCAATGGTAATTTTAAAAGCACATCATGCGCTTGAAAAACATGTGCTTACTAAATGGCAGTTAAACTGGAAAGATCAGTTGGCTTTATTTTATGGCAACTGGTTGCACGAGGGTCAAATACTTGATCCTGTGATGAGAGATATTGAAGCATTGCTAACAAGTTCGCAGCAAAATGTTACCGGTAAAGTTTTTATAGAGTTACTGCCTTATCGTTTCCAGGTAACAGGTATTGAATCGGACTACGATTTGATGAGTAGCAAATTTGGCAAATACGGTGAAATGAACAATGGCTGGACGGGTGAGGATGTACGTGGCTTCACAAAAATATTCGGCAATCAAACCATGATATATCACCAGGTAAAAGAAAGTGCTGATGGACAAAAAGATTAAAATAGGCATTGCTGGCGGCGCTGGATATACCGGTGGTGAATTGATAAGGATCTTATTAAATCATGCGGATGTTGCGATTGATTTTGTATTAAGCAGCAGCAATGCCGGCAAACCTTTACATGCAGTACATGCGGATTTAATCGGTGAAACGGATATGGTTTTTGCGTCCTCATTAGGTAAGGAAATTGATGTGTTGTTTTTGTGCGTGGGCCACGGGGATGCAAAAAAGTTTTTGACAGATAATAATATAGACGATAAAGTAAAAGTTATTGATCTCAGCCAGGATTTCAGGTTGTTGCAACATGCAACATTTAATAATCGAAATTTTATTTACGGGCTGCCGGAATTAAATAAACAGCAGATTCAGTCTGCAAATAATATTGCCAATCCCGGATGTTTTGCAACCGCTCTGCAACTGGGTTTATTGCCACTTGCAAAAGCAGGTTTGCTGCATGAAATTTATACCACCGGCATTACAGGCTCAACCGGTGCCGGGCAGGGCTTAAGCAATACATCTCACTTTAGCTGGCGGGCAAATAATATACAGGCATACAAAACTTTGGAGCATCAGCATTTACACGAAATCGGGCAATCGCTCAGCCAGCTTCAATCTGATGGAGATATTTCTATAAATTTTGTACCCTGGCGGGGCGATTTTACAAGAGGTATATTTATCAGCTCTCAAATGAAATGTGATTTGAGTTTGCGGGAGTTAGATGTTTTGTACAACGATTATTACAACAATGCAATTTTTACAACCGTTAGTAAAGAGCCGGTTTTTTTAAAACAGGTAGTTAATACAAACAAGTGTGTGATTCAATTAGAAAAAGTGGGAACCAACCTGGTAGTGCATTCAGCCATTGATAATTTATTAAAAGGTGCCAGCGGCCAGGCAGTTCAAAATATGAACCTGATGTGTGGGCTGGATGAAACAGCGGGTATTAAATTGAAAGCAAACTTTTTTTAAGACGGTGGAAGGTGGAAGGTAGAAGGTAGAAGGTGTAAGGTATAAGGTGTAAGGTATAAGGTTTAGGGTATAAGGTATAAGGTGTAAGGTGTAGGGGAGAAGGGGTAAAGTGTAAGAGAGGGCAGAGAAAAGGTGAGGTGGAAAGAAGTAGGCTTATTGGTGGCGGAGGATTGTACTTTATAGAAGAATAATTATTTTATCTTCAATAAACTTGTTACTCGGTTAAGGTAATACTGCTTACATTTCTAAAATTTCTTTGAATTAAAAAAAATCTTAAACCTTAAACCCTAAACCATTTATATGAGGGATTATAAAAAGCTTGATGTTTGGAAAAAATCACACGACATGTATTTGTATATTAAGAAAAATATTGCAATAAAATTGCCCAAAGAAGAAAGATATGAATTGACATCTCAGTTACAGCGTGCAGCACTTTCAGTTCCGTTGAATATTGTTGAAGGGTGTGGAAGATTTACTGATAAGGATTTTGCACATTTTTTAGATAATTCTTTGGGCTCGGTCAATGAAACAGATTACTGTTGTTTTGCAGCATTTGAGTTGAATTATATTTCAAAGGAAGATTATGATATCATCAATAAACTGGTTAATGAAGTAAGAGCAATGCTTCTTGCTTTTCTAAAATTTCTTAGAACTGAAAACTCTAAACCTTAAACCTTATACCCTAAGCCTTATACCTTACACCTTAAACCTTATACCTTCTTCATGAATTTATTCGACGTATATCCACTCAACGACATTACCATTGTAAAAGCAAAAGGAGCTTATGTATGGGATGAGAATGATCAAAAATATTTAGACCTCTATGGGGGCCATGCGGTTATATCTATCGGGCATACGCACCCGCATTATGTAAAACGAATAGAAGACCAGTTGCATAAAGTTGGGTTCTATTCCAACTCAATAAAAATTCCTTTGCAGGTAGAATTGGCTGAGAAATTAGGAAGGGTTTCGGGCAAAGAAAGTTACCAGTTGTTCCTTTGTAATTCCGGTGCGGAAGCCAACGAAAATGCATTGAAACTTGCTTCCTTTTATAACGGCAGAAAAAAGATAATCGCTTTTAAAAAAGCCTTTCATGGCCGTACTTCGCTGGCTGTTGCTGTTACAGATAATCCAAATATTGTAGCGCCGGTTAACCAAACAGATAATGTGATATTTCTTCCGTTCAATGATGAGGCTGCATTGGAAGATGCATTTAAAAAAAATGAAATTTCATCTGTTATTATTGAAGGTATACAGGGCGTAGGTGGAATAAATGTAGCATCCGATTCTTTTTTACAAAAAATAAGAAGTCTTTGCGATGAATATAATGCAGTCTATATAGCAGATTCTGTACAGTGCGGTTATGGCAGAAGCGGAAAATTTTATGCGCATGACCATAGCGGTGTAGGTGCAGATATATATACCATGGCAAAGGGTATGGGCAACGGTTTTCCGGTAGCGGGCATTTCTATTTCGCCTAAAATAAAGGCGAAGCATTTTATGTTGGGTACTACATTTGGGGGCAACCACCTGGCATGTGCTGCAGCGCTTGCAGTACTGGAAGTAATTGAAGAAGACGGCCTCATAAAAAATGCAGAAACAGTTGGTAACTATTTAATAGAAGAACTAAAAAAACTTCCGCATATAAATGAGGTGAGGGGAAAGGGGTTGATGATAGGAATTGATTTACCGGATGAATTAAAAATGGTGAAAAGAAATCTTTTATTCAATCATAAGATTTTTACCGGGGAAGCAAAACCTAATGTCATCAGGTTGTTACCGGCCTTGAATATTTCAAAAGTTGAAGCGGATATTTTCCTGGAGGCTTTAAAAAAAGAATTGCATGCGGTTGAAGTAAGTGCATAA
>JANMVB010000474.1:0-37642 GCA_031392305.1 Ferruginibacter sp. | reverse complement strand
GGCCCGACTGCACGATGTAGAGCGCACCGGTCGGCTGGCCCGTCCTCAAAATAGTCGCGCCGCGCGGGTAGCGCCGCAACGTGACGCACGGCGCCAGCGCCGAAAGCTGCTTCGGCGACAGCGCCGAGAACAGCGGCACGGACTTCAATAATTCGATGTTTACCATCAGCCACCGGCGAATATGCGCCAAATGCGGGCGCTATTGTTTGTAACGCAATGCGCCCACGCAACGCTTCCGCGCCAAGAACGGATGCCAGTCATCCGTGCGACCGGATGAGCGGGCGATCGTGACACGGCTTCATCAAATTTTAGCTCTATGCCTTCAATGTCAAATAACCGGGTAAATTGTTTTATGAGTGCATTTTTTGGTTCGGTTAAAATGTTGCGCAGGGTTGGTGCATCCAACGGATTGAGGTAAGTGATCACCGGTAAACGGCCCAGCAACTCAGGAATTAAGCCAAATTGCTTAAGGTCAACCGCATTTACAAACTGCAACAGGTTTTTTTGCTGAAACTCCTGCAAGGCTTTGTTTACGCTAAACCCAATTGCATGGGTATTTACCCGGCGTGCAATAATCCTGTCAACTCCATCAAATGCGCCACCGCAAATGAACAAAATATTAGAAGTATTTACTTTCACCAGTTTTTGCTCCGGGTGTTTGCGCCCGCCTTGTGGCGGTACCAATACTTCTGTGCCTTCTAATAATTTTAATAATCCCTGCTGAACACCTTCGCCACTCACATCCCTGGTAATGGAAGGGTTATCACTTTTACGGGCCACTTTATCTATCTCATCAATAAATACAATCCCTTTTTCTGCTGCGGCTACATCATAATTGCAGGCTTGTAACAGGCGGCTTAGCATACTCTCCACATCTTCACCTACATATCCAGCTTCGGTAAACACTGTAGCATCTACAATAGCAAAGGGCACATTCAACATACGGGCTATCGACTTTGCAAGCAACGTTTTTCCGGTACCTGTTTCACCCACCATGATGATATTACTTTTCTCAATCTCTACATCATTTTCTACTTTTTGGTTAAGGCGTTTGTAATGATTGTACACCGCTACAGCCAGAATTTTCTTCGCATCATCCTGACCAATTACATATTCATCTAAAAATTTCTTTATTTCAACGGGTTTTTTTACGGTGAGTTTATGTGTATTGCCTGCATTTTGTTTTGCATCAGGGTAAATCATTAGCTCCTGCCCAATTATTTCCTGGGCATGCTCCACACAGTTTTCACAAATATGTCCTTCCTGTCCGGCTATTAGTATTTTAACTTCGTCCCTGCTGCGTCCGCAGAAAGAACAATGTAATGTTTGTTGTTTTGCCATTGTGATCTTTTAAGTATCTCCGTTTTTCCAAAAGCGGGTTGCAAAGATAAGAAACCCTGCACAGAACGCTACCTTCCAGACAATATTGTACCGGCAAACGTTGCAGGGAATCGTTAAAAATGAAATTAAGTTAAAGCTGTTTATACTTCATAATGGATAAAACAGGAGAAATTTTTGTCCGGGCATTGAAACTATGTGGGACACTGTTGCGTCGCCCTCTTGTACTTTATACCAATGGGCAACTTTAATTGCGTTTTAAATTAACTCCCTTGCGTAGTTTAATTTAGTAAGGGTTTATAATAAATCATCATTCATTTATCCCTTCCTTTCATTTTATGAAAGCAGTTGTTTTAAGTGGCGTTTTACCAGGCAGCCCATTGTTTTGCAGGAGGAAAAAATGCTGGAATTATAGTGTTCATTCAACTCATTACGAAGCAAAGCGACCTTATAATTTTCTGACAATTCTTCTTTGACCATACTGTTCATTAACTCCATTAACCGCCGGCGGTTTAGCTGAACCCTCTTACGCATACAAGCCCGTTCCTCCTGCTGGTAAAGCGCTATTTCTTCCGCCCTAAAATTTAGTAACACCATTTCTACAAAGGCATGGTTTTCTTTGTAAAACTGAGGCAGGTAAAGTTTCATTCGGCCTTCGTAGCTCTGCTGATCAAAATCAATGGCACGGATACGATAGGGTGCTGTAATATTATTTATGGATGTATCAACTACAAAATTATAACTCCGCATATCGCCCAATAATCTTGCAAAGCAGCGCTCATTGAATTTTATAAATTCTTTCGCTAATAATGAAGGCTCAAAACCGGCAAGGTTCACTTGATTTTTTAAAAAAACATCTCCCGGTATGCCGGCAATATGTTCCTCAACAAGCGTATTGTTGTGATAAATAAAATTGGTAGCATCAGGCGAAAGCAGGTGCTCAAGCTCAAGGCCATAAATACGGGAGGCATCTGCCATTTTTATATAATAATGGTCAGTGGCACCACTATTTTTAAAAGATATTTCTATCCTGAAGGGTATGCTGTTTCCGAATTCGCAGAAATCAATCCGGCTGGCAGAGATATTTTTTATAAAATCTGCCGAATCATTTTTCTTTAAGATGGCGTAAGTTTTAATTAAAGATGTATTGATTTCTTTTTCATGCTTTGCATCATACACAGCGGTTTCCCAATGGGTTAATTTTCCTTTTTTGTCACGCAGTGAATTGGCATGGCTATAATAAAGTAAATCAGTATAGGCTATGGGAAGGGCAACATCCCTGCCGTTTTTTTGCAGATAATTTTGCAGCCGTTCAGTTACAGGAAAAGGATCTTTCTGCATCAATGGCCGGTCAGGTTCCTGGGTAAGTTTTGAATTAATTATTTGCTGAAAATGCATGTGGCAAAGTTATCAATTAACCTATTAGGGCAGTTATAGAAGGCTGGCTAAAATAAGTTCCACATAGTATTCAGTACAAGCCCGATTCAAGTGTAACATCGGGATGTCGACAAATACTGTCGGCAAGTGACACAACGATGTTGATCAGGGCTCTTAGCCGGTGCAGCAAAATATTGTAGTTAAAATTACTTCAACAGTAGCATTAATTAGCCTGATCAGAATCCGTTAATCTTTGATCCAATTGCGGTTCGTTGAGTTGTACTACCCTTTTTTTGGCGGCCCTTTTCATCATTGTCATGTTGAGTATTTCAACAATAAAAGAAAACGCCATACCGAAATAAATGTAATTTTTCAATCCCATTTCATGGGCTGCTTTTGCATTCCATCCTTCCATAATAAGGCTTAAACCAATCATCACGAGGAAGGAGAGTGCCAGCATTTTAAGCGTAGGGTGCTGGTGAATAAATGCGGATATTTTGGGGCTAAACATGAACATGACGAACATGGCGATTACCACCGCTGCAATCATAATTTCAACATGCTTGGCTGTGCCTCCGGCAGTGATGATACTATCGAATGAAAACACGGCATCTATTAATATTATCTGCCCGATGGCCTGGCCCAGGCTGATGCCTTTTTGATCCTTTACCTGGGTGTTTGGATCTTCTCCTTCGAGTTTGCCATGTATTTCTTTTACCGATTTATAGATTAGAAATAAGCCGCCCAAAAGCATTACGATACTTGCCAGGTCGAACCCTTTACCAAGTAAAGTAAATACTGAATTGCCCTGCTGTGATAATAGCCACCCTAGCCCCATCAGCAACAGGCTCCTCGAAGTTATCCCGGTAATCATCCATACACGCCGGGCTTTTTTATGATCCTCCTTTTTTTTAAGGCGGTTCATGATGATGCTTACAAAAATTACATTATCAATACCCAATACCACTTCAAGTATTACCAGGATAAAAAAACTTATGATGCTTTCGGACGTAAATAGATGTTCCATTCATTGATTTTAATGTGCAAATGTACTGTATGGGCTTTAATTGGGTATTGCACTTACAATGCCAATTTTTTATTCCCCAAATGAATTTGATTTTCAAATGCCTTCGCAGATTTTTTTTACAATTGAAGGGCCTTCATAAATAAAACCTGTCCACACCTGTATGAGTGAAGCGCCTGCATCCAGTTTTTCTTTTGCATCTGTTGCGGTAAATATTCCTCCACTTGCTATTACAGGTATTTTACCATTTGTTTTTTGATGGATGTATGCTACAATTTCTGTACTGCGCTTTTGCAAAGGTGCACCGCTTAAGCCACCGGCCTCACCAATAATATTTGCAGGAGATACTAACCCTTCCCGGCTGATAGTTGTGTTGGCAGCTACAAGGCCATCCAGTTTTATTTCCATTGCAAGGTCTATCACATCATCAATTTGTTCTTTTGTAAGGTCAGGTGCAATCTTTAATAAAATGGGTTTGGGATATTGTTTCATTTTATTAATGGCCTGCAGGTTGCTTAAAATTTTTAATAAGGCATCCTTTTCCTGCAAGGCACGCAAACCCGGCGTGTTAGGACTGCTTACGTTTACCACAAAATAATGTACATAATCATGCAGGGCTTCAAAACATACCTTGTAATCTTTCCAGGCCTCTTCGTTTGGGGTTATTTTATTCTTGCCGATATTGCCACCAATGATGAGAATTCCGGTTTTCGGTTTTCGGGTTTCCGTTTCGTGTTTTCGGTTTTCGGTTTTCAGTTTTCGGTTTTCGGTTTCGGATTTCGGGTTTTGACTGTTATTTTCAAAGTTATCTTGTGGCAATTGATTGTTCTCAATTTTTAAACCATAACCAGTAACCCGTAACCCATAACTTTCTTCTCTTAACCCGTAACCTTTAACTCCAGTCTTTTTTTCTTTCCAGCTTTTCAATCTTTCCACTATTTCCTCAACACCATCATTATTAAATCCCATCCTGTTTATTAAAGCCTTGTCCTTTGGTAAGCGAAATAGCCGTGGTTTTTCATTTCCAGCCTGCGGAAGCGGCGTTACTGTGCCTATTTCTACAAAGCCAAAACCAAGTGCTTCAAGCTCGTTGAGATGGCGGGCATTTTTATCAAAACCTGCACCCAGACCAACTTTGTTGGGAAAAAGTAAATTAAAGTGTTCGGATTGATGATCGCCTTTGGGCTTAAAAGCTGCTACAATAAAAGGCTTGCAACCCAGCCGGCACAATAACTTTAGCCCATTCATTGAAAAATAATGCACCCATTCCGGGTCAAAGAAAAAAAGGAAAGTCCGTAGAATTTTATACATCGGCGGTAAAATTAACGTACAGTTTTCAGTTTTTTGGTTTAACCCAGAAATTATAACTTTGATGTAGAAAGTTGCATAAACAACTAAATGCTTTTATTAATTATAAAGCAATATAATAATTACATTAATTCACAATCACCCCTTCATTTCACAGGGTATAAAATTGTAAAATATGCAGGACGCTTATATAATTGCAGGATACAGAACCGCCATTACTAAAAGTAAAAAAGGCGGCTTTAGGTTTACAAGGCCCGATGATTTGGCCATTGATGTTATAAAAGGATTGCTGGCAAGTGTGCCGCAACTCGATGCAAAAATGGTGGACGATGTAATAGTAGGAAACGCAGTACCTGAGGCAGAGCAGGGCCTGCAGGTAGGCCGCATGATTTCGGCAAAAGCTGTAGGCATCCATGCGCCGGGTATTACCATCAACAGGTATTGTGCCAGTGGCCTCGAAAGTATTGCTATGGCAACCGCAAAAATCAGGAGTGGTATGGCTGAATGTATCATTGCAGGCGGTGTAGAAAGTATGAGCCTGGTGCCAACTGCCGGCTGGAAAACTTCCCCCTCCTATGCCATTGCAAAAGACGATCCCGACTATTATTTGAGCATGGGCCTTACTGCCGAAGCTGTTGCAAAAGAATATAAAGTATCCCGTGAAGACCAGGATGCTTTTAGTTATCATAGCCATCTAAAAGCAGGCAATGCTATTAAAGAAGGGTATTTTAAAAATGGTATTCTCCCCATCAATGTAGCCGAAACTTACCTGGATGAAAAAGGTAAAAAGCAACAAAGAAATTTTACAATTGATACTGATGAAGGTGTACGTGCCGACACATCGCCGGAAGGCCTGGCAAAACTTAAACCTGCGTTTGCGCTGGGAGGTTCTGTTACAGCAGGTAACAGCTCACAAACCAGTGATGGCGCAGCTTTCGTAATAGTAATGAGTGAGCGTATGATCAACGAGCTGGGCTTAAAACCAATTGCCCGGCTGGTGAATTGTGCAAGCGCAGGTGTACATCCACGCATTATGGGTATTGGCCCGGTAGAGGCTGTTCCTAAAGTTTTAAAGCAGGCTGGCATGAACCTTTCAGACATCCATCTTTTTGAATTGAATGAAGCATTTGCCTCACAATCCCTCGCAGTTATCCGGGCATTGGAAATAAATCCTGAAATCGTAAATATTAACGGAGGTGCCATTGCATTGGGCCATCCGTTGGGCTGTACCGGTTGTAAATTAACCATTCAATTAGTGAACGATATGAAGCGCTTAAATAAAAAATACGGCATCGTTACTGCCTGCGTGGGAGGCGGTCAGGGCATTGCAGGCATCATAGAAAATATCGAATAACCAAATTGTTTTTATACTTCCCAAAGGGAAAAAAGAATACATTTTTTTGTCCAGGCTGTGAAGCATTGTGGAAAATCGTACTAATGAACACAATTTATTGGCGTTGGAAATCAACGATTTACAAATGTTCATTTTCATGGGTTTAACGGCCCTGCCGTTAGGTGATCTTGCATCGCCCTCTTGTACTGAATATCAATGGGGATCTTTAATTATGTTTTAAATTAAATAAAAATTTGCCCGTTAGGTAATGGGTATCTGTTATTTTACTTGGTTATCACCACAAACTCACACAAAGTTTTTAATGTTTAAAAATAATTTTCAACTCACACCCATTGCCAGGCGAAGAAGTTATATTCATTTCTCCATCGAATAAAGAAGCCCTTGTTTTCATATTCATAAATCCAACCCCCCCGGGTTTTTTAGTCATGTCAAATCCTTTTCCATCATCTCTGATGCTTAAAATAAGTGCTTGTTTCTCGTAAGCAAGCTTTAAGTATATATTAGAAGCATTGGCATGCTTTATAATATTATTAAATTGTTCTTGTGAAATGCGGTATATGGTAAGCTTCAGTTTATCTGAAGTGGTATTTTCATTAAAATCTTTAAGATTAAGGTGTATTTTAACAGAGCCCCCGGTAGCTGTCATATTTACCAGGTTGTTCAGTTCCTCTGTAAGTTCCGATTCATTGAGCGAAGGTGGTATCAGCGAATGTGATAATGATCTGATTTCCGTAATAGCTGAAAAAATAAGGTTGTCTGTTTGTTCGAGAAAACTTACTGGCTCTGTTATTTCTCTTTTGGCAAGGCCAAGGTATAACCTGGCACTGGCAAGAATCTGGTTCACATTGTCATGTAGTTCACCGCCAATTTCCCTGCGTTCTTTTTCCTGGGCTGAAATTACTGCTTCTGTAATCTCCTGTTGCTTTTTTATTTGTTCTTTCTCCAGCTTTTCTTCAAGCTGTATCTTTTCTGTAACATTATTAGCAAGTGCAAGTATTACAGATCTTCCTTTATACTCAATACGGTGGGCTGTTATGTCCATAAACATAATCTCTCCTTCTTTATTAAGGTGTTTCCATGTCGATATAACGTTAAAAAACACATCCGCCCTGGCCTTGTACGCAAGGTCTTTTATAGCTGTTGTATCATCAGGCGAACGTAAGTCAAACACCGTCATATTTAAAAACTCCTCTTTAGTATAATGGTATTGTTCTATTGAAGATTCATTTACTTCAAGAATCCTAAAATCATTCAGATCCCAGATAAAAATACAGGAAGGGTTATTATTAAATAAATACCGGTACCTTTCTTCAGAAGATTTTAATATGGCTTCCGCTTCCTTTCTTTCCGTGATATTTTGTGAAGCTCCAATAACTCTTGTTGCTTTACCTGATTTATCACGAATGATATAACCCAGGTCTGAAATATAAACATAGCTTCCATCATCTTTCTGTACCCTAAATTCCAGGTCAAAAATAAACTGGTCAGGATTATTTAATATCTCGTTCTCCTTATTTAAAGTTTGTATTTTATCATCGGGGTGAATTCGTTTTATAAACAGATTATTATCACTTGGCAATTCTTTTAAAGCACTTCCAAAAATTTTATTCCAGCTTTCAACGTTTCGGTAAATATCCCCGGTCAATACATTCCAGTCCCACACCATATCATTGGTGGCTTTGCTTACCAGGTTATAGCGTTCATTGCTCTCCTGCAAGGCTTCCATATTTCTCTTACGTTCAATACTATAGCGTATTGTTTTGGATAAGAGTTTTTCATCGAAGTCCCCTTTTATCAGGTAATCCTGTGCACCAAGGGTAATAGCATCTAGAGCAAGTTTGGTATCTGTAAGACCCGATAAAATTACTACCGGAGTTTTACCTGCATTTTTTAAAATGGAATTAAAGGTATCTATGCCACTGCTGTCGGGGAGTGAAAGGTCGAGCAGTATAATATCAACTGGCTCTTTTAGTTGTTGCACTGCATCATCCAATCTGATTGCAGAATATAAATTTTTTATAGTAAGGTCAGACAAATTCAACAGCTCAGATAAAAGAAACTGATCCCCCATATTATCTTCTACCATTAAAATATTAATTGCAGTATTTGGTAACATGAGTTAATTGTTTTAGGGAAGTTTACCCCGGGCAAATTTGAGTTTATTATTTTAACTCTTCTAAAATCCAGCAACCTTTATCAGTTCTATATCTGGTATTAAATTTTAAAACTCATAGCGTAAAGATAATCACACTTCTTTTACCGCCTGCTATTTTAAATAGGCTACACTTCAATAATTTTTTGCCTTAAGGTAATTCACCAATCGCTAAAATGGAATAAATTATTTTTCAATACTACCAGTGTTTAAGAGATTTGTAAAGTTGTGACGAAGAGGTTAATTTTCCATGCTGCTGATTCTTTGAAATACGCTATTAATTAGAATGATAATCTTACTTAACTATCTTATTTTACTTATATTTATTTTAATTTAAAAATATAGTAAATGAGACCCGTTGGCGGAGTTAATCTGTAAATGAGTTATTTTTGTATTTACCTTATAATATAAACTACAGGCCGGAAAGTGATTTTTTTATGTGGTCAATTTTTCCATTGTAAAATAAAAAAAAATTTGAAATAAAGAGAAGCATGTTTAATTTCTCTATTAATATACAAATGCATTTATCTATTATATTACCTTGTGACAATTTAAAGGATTTTTATGAAGAATTTTTTATTGATAGATGACCACGAGATTGTAAGGTCAGGAGTAAAAAATGTATTACAGGAAATATTTAAACCCTGTGGCATTTATGAAGCGAATAATGAGAAAACCGCATTGCTGGAACTTAAAAGCCGCAAATATGATCTCATAATAATGGATGTTCAAATGCCTGACACAGATACTGCCGGGCTGATGGAATACATAAAAACCAGGTATCCCGATGCAAAGGTGCTTATGTTTTCTATGAGTGCAGAAAATGTGTATGCAAAGAGATTTCTAAAAGCTGGTGCCATGGGTTTTGTTTCGAAAAATGCCGGATTGGACGAACTTAAAAAGGCTGTTGAGCAGGTGCTAAATGATAGAAAATATATCAGTGAAAATTTAGCTGATCAGTTGGCTGGTGATATTGGAAGGCTACAGCCGTCTAACCCTTTTGATAAATTGAGCGCCAGGGAATTTGAGATTGCCACCTTATTAATATCAGGAAGATCAGGAAGTGAAATATCAGATTTATTGTCGATTAACTCTTCAACAGTAGGTACCCACAAAGCCAGGCTTTTTGAAAAGTTAGGTGTTGGTAATTTACCAGAACTGATTGAAATGGCCCGGATTTATAAATTGAATTTAATTTAGAGGTTTACGGGTTTATTTCAAATTGCCGCTCCTTTACAAGGTTGTGGTCGGTGAGGGCACCAACCAAGGCGGGTGGAAATAAACTATCATCAATCTTATCTTCAAATCAACGATTTGTAATTTTCAATTCAACAATAACCCCATGTTTGTAACCGATGTTGCTGGTGAAAATAGATATGAAAAAGTATCCTTTATAAATAATAAAAAGCTCTCTTTCTGTGATTCATGTGATCCATGTTATTACATGCAAATTCAACCAATTGCTCACTATAGAAAAACCGCTGTTAAAAACCTGGTTGTTGTATGCGGTAAGTTTTTTAATAAACTTGTGATTAAAGTATTGTTGCGATATAAATTCTCCGCCTTTAATCCTACTTCTACAATAATTTCATTTATATAATTAATGGATACAACCGAAGCTTGTGTGATAGAAAAATTCAAGGAAAACTTTTCTTCATTACCCCGTTTATTTTTTTCTCCCGGCCGTATTAATTTAATTGGTGAGCATGTTGATTACAATGATGGTTTTGTAATGCCGGCTGCTATCGATAAAGGAATTTTTTATGCTGTTGCTGCAAATGGTACCTCAGTGGTAAATTTTATTGCCGTGGATTTTGATGAAAAATTTTCTGCCAATATTCACAACATAACGAAAAGTGACAACTGGAAAAATTATGTGATAAGTGTAATAAATGAATTTATTTTAGCAGGAAAAAATATTAATGGTTTTGATTGCGTGTTTGGTGGCGATATACCACAGGGATCGGGTATGAGTTCATCTGCTGCGGTGGAAGGAGGATTGGCTTTTGCAATGAATGAAATATTTAGTGCCGGCTTTAACAGGGTTGAACTGGCGTTGCTTTGCCAAAGGGCGGAGCATAATTTTCCGAATGTGCAGTGCGGCATTATGGACCAATTTGCCAATATGATGGGCAAAAAAAACAATGTACTGTTGCTTGATTGCAAAACCATGCAGCACCAATATTTTCCCCTGCAACTGGATGGCTATAAAATTGTACTGGTTAATACAAAAGTGCATCATTCACTGGCAAGTGGCGAATATAATATACGCAGAAAGCGATGTGAGGATGGTATGAAAATTTTGCAATCCCTTTTTATGGTTCAATCTTTTAGAGAGGTAAATAAAACCCAACTGACTGAAGCAAAAAATTTGATGAAGGCTGAAGTGTATAATTGTTGTTTGTTTGTGGTAGAAGAAATAGAAAGGGCGCAAAATGCTGCGGCAATGCTGCAGAAAAAAGATATTACGGGCTTTGGAAAATTAATGTACCTGGCCCATGAAGGCTTAAGTAATTTATATAAAGTTAGTTGTGAAGAACTTGATTACCTGGTAAAATTTACTGAAAAAATTCCGGCTGTTATTGGCTCACGGATGATGGGTGGTGGCTTTGGCGGATGCACCATAAATATTGTGAAGGATGAAGGAATTGAAAATTTTATTGCGGAAGTAACTTCAGCTTATCAGCACCAATTTAATATTTTACCGGAGGCCTACATTGTAGAGATTGCTGATGGTACAAGGGAAATATAATGTATCATAAATCAATGTCGTTTACTTAAGAAAAATTCACGCAAAGAAAAAAAGGAGCAAAGGCGCAAAATTTATTTTGTATTTTCTTTGCGCCCATTTTCAGATATGGCGGGTAAAGCTCCACATAGGTATGCGGTACAAGGGAGTGACACAACGATGTTGATGGTAGTACACTGCTGGTTAAAAAATATTTCTTACCACTTTACTTACACCTTTATATAAATTTTCTTTTTATCAAGCAGCCAGGCAAAAAACCACATGAGCGAAATAAAACTTAAGGCATATATGAGTGAGCCAACCCTCGGCTCTGCAGGCAGGATTGCTTTACAAATATGCTCATAAAACCAACCGAAGGGGGATATATACATTTGTTTTCCGGTTGCATCAATTTTTCCGGGTATCCTGATGAGCGCCAGTAGCCGGGGCAATGCACCACTCACTACAAATATGAAAAGCGCATTTTTTCCAAACACATCAAAGAACCTGCTCCACCCACCCCGCCAGTTTTTAAACTCAATAATATGGATCATTACAGCAAGTATCAGCAGTGCCAGTCCGGTTGTAAATAATGTATAACTGCTTGTCCATATTTTTTTGTTGATAGGGAAAACCATATCCCAGCAATATGCTGCAAACAACAACACACAACCTGCAACAAAAAGACCGTTTATCATTTCATGGGTTTTGCCTTTTTGTAAAATATAGCTGCCTGCGAGGTAGCCGAATATAACCTGAACTATGGCGACAAATAAACTCATCAATCCTTCGGGATCAAAAGAAACGCCTTCGCCTTTGTAAATATGGGCTTCGCCAACAAGGGCAATATCTATTTTGGTACCGAACCAACCAGCAAGGCTAAATGGGTCGGAAGGATTTGCTGCCACACATAAAAACCAATAAGCCAGCAGTATAAAAGCACTAATTACAAAAGCACCTTTTTGTTTAAAATAATGTGCAATTACGGAGGCGAAAAAATAGCACAGCGCTATGCGTTGCAACACGCCGAAGATGCGTATTCCAGAAGGGTTACCTTCTGCTGTTATAAATGCCCAGGGTTTAAAAACAATTGCATCGCCATCCCATTTAATAAACGGGAACCAGTTTAATAATAAGCCAATGATAAAAATGAGCAGGGTGCGCTTTATTATTTTTTTCCAGAATACGCCTACACCTGCAGCTTCAAGCTTTGGCAATACAAATGCCATGGCATTGCCTACCGCAAATAAAAAAAATGGAAATACAAGATCAGTGGGCGTGCAGCCATGCCAGGGTGCATGTTTGAGCGGATCATAAATATGGCTCCAGGTGCCCGGGTTATTTACCAAAATCATTAGGGCGACTGTTGCGCCACGAAATACATCCAGGGAATAGAAGCGTTGGTTCATTTGCAAGCTGGTTTATGTGAAAGTTAAAGAATGTTTATCAAACTCTCTCACTCAACTCCAGCCAGCGGTTTTCTTTTTCATCCAGTAATTTTATAATGGCACTGATGCGTTCTGCTGCTTTTTGTAATTCATCAAAACCCGGGTTTCCTTCATTCATCATTTTTTCCAACGAAGCCTTTTCAGTATTTAATTGTGGAATTTCTTTTTCAAGTAATTCAAATTCCCTTTTCTCTTTAAAGGAAAGTTTTTGTGTAGCGCTATTACTTGTGGAAGCAACAGCCGGTTGTTCCGCCGTTTTTGCATCCTGCTTCATTAGTTGCCGGTCATCTGTAAGGCTGCCATTGGCAATGGCCTCCCGGTATTGGGTGTAGTTGCCCGGGTAATCTCTTATCACCGCATTGCCTTCAAAAGCAAATAAGTGATCCACCATGCGGTCCATAAAATAACGGTCGTGGCTAACAATTAATATGCAGCCTGGGAATTCCATCAAAAATTCTTCGAGGGTACGAAGGGTTTGCAGATCAAGATCGTTGGTAGGTTCATCCAGCACCAGGAAATTGGGATTTAAAAACAACACACTCATCAAGTGCAGGCGACGTTTTTCGCCACCACTTAATTTACTCAGAGGCGTAAATTGCTGCTCTGCAGAAAACCCGAATTTTTCCATAAACTGGCTGGCGCTGATCTTTGTACCATCATTCAGCGGAAAAAATTCGGCCATCGATTTTACATATTCAATAGCACGTTTATCTTCTTTATATACCAACCCATCCTGGCTAAAATTTCCAAACACCACAGTATCGCCATGATTCACTTTACCGCTATCCGGCTTTTCAAGCTGTAAGGCAATTTTTAAAAAGGTAGATTTGCCCACACCATTTTTACCAACCACTCCAATGCGTTCACCCCTTTTAAAAGTATAATCAAAGCCCTTCATTATTTGCAGGTCGCCGTAGCTTTTATGTACTTTTATCAGTTCAAGAATTTTACCACCAAGCCGGGTCATTTTCACCTGCAGGCTTACTTCCTCTACATCTTTTTTTAGTTTCACTCTGTCCTCTACTTCTGTAAAAGCATCCTGCCGGCTCTTACTTTTGGTGGTACGTGCTTTAGGTTGCTTACGCATCCACTCCAGTTCTTTTCTAAAAATGTTTTTATCCTTTTGCAGCTCACTCTGCTGCACTTCGAGCCGCATACTTTTTTGCTCCAGAAAGTTATCATAATCGCCTTTGTACACGTACACTTTTTCTTCATCAATTTCAATGATCTCGTTGCAGACGGTATCCAAAAAATAACGATCGTGGGTTACCAGCAACAAGGTGCTTTTTGCTGCGGCGAGGTAATCTTCCAGCCATTCTATCATCTCCACATCCAGGTGGTTGGTAGGCTCATCCAGTATAAGCAGGCAGCGGCCGGCATGCAGGTCGGCCTCAATAAGTGCCTGTGCAAGCGCCACTCTTTTCTTTTGCCCGCCGCTCAGGTTGCCCACTTTTTCGCTCAGGTGGTGCAGGTTTAGTTTGCCGAGTATTTGTTTCAGGTCACTTTCAAAACTCCAGGCGTTCAGATCATCCAGTTTGGCCATCAGGTCGCTCAGTTTATCCATATCCTCCAGGCCATCTTCTAAAAATTGTTCATACTCTTTTACCACTTTTACCACCGGGTTATCCAGCCTCAAAACATTGTCCCAAATCGTTTTGTTAGGGTCAAAGTCATTGTCCTGCTGTAGCATCACCACCTTAATATCTTTGTGTACCCACACGGAGCCACTATCCGGGGTATCCAGGCCGGTAATAATTTTTAGCAAGGTACTTTTGCCACTGCCATTGCGGGCTACCAGGGCAATTTTATCACCCTCCTCCACATTTAAAGTAATGTTTTTAAACAACGTTCTTATCCCAAACGATTTACTGATATTTTCTATTGAAGCGTAATGCATGGCGGCAAAGGTAACGGAGATGGGTTTAATGGATAATTTCTTAATTGATAATTATTTAATTGAATTGTCTAATTGATAATGGAAAATTGTTTAGAGTAATATTGAGTTACAGAAAAATGAAAAATATGTGGGGGATTATGGAAGGATGCATATTTTTTTTGTCCGGGCAGAAGGCTCTCTGGTCATCATCGTTGTGTCACTCACTTGTACCGCATACCTATGGGGAGCTTTAATTGCGTAGTATGATAGCCTGCCATCATTCATTGTTTTTTGCCACTTATTTTACAATTGTTTCTTATCCAAACTAACCAGGCTTTTCCAATCAACATTGCACATTACCGGGCAAATAAGCAACACCCAAAAAATACTGCGGTACCTTACTATGGCGCCAATATTAGGAATGGTATATCCAATGATAAGCATCATGTTGAATAAAAAAAGCAGTCCGAAAATATTAAAATTATCGATGGTGCCCGAAGGCTTTTTCCTGTAAAAAATAAATGCAAGCAGCATAAGCTGGTAAATAAATAATTCGATTGCAGTCAGCAAAACCGGTAGTTGCCGAAACTCCCACAGGTAAGGCCTCATAAACGAATGGTTGATTGCCTGCGGAAAATTTAAAACAAAGCTTATAAAAGTAGGCTGCAATTCGTTCATTGCAATATTTGTATTGCCTGATTCTAAGGTGGCAAAATCTGCCTTTCTTGCTGCCACAGCAGCAGGCAAATTAAGTGATGATTTATTGAAGCCTGATAAAAAGAAGACCGCTGAAAAAAATGAATAACTAATAATAAGTACCCATCTTTTTTTAGCAACAAATACTCTGCAAAGCAGCGCTATTACTATTGCGGGGATGATAGCAACCACTACATAATTTCTAAATAAAAAAATGATTGCGAGGCCCAACACAAAGGCAAACACATACTTAATTTTTAACAGCTTGTATGATTGCAGGATTCTGTGGAAGATGTAACTGGTGAGACCAATGGCAATAAATATTACCCCATCTTTGTGTACACAGGAGGTGTATAATAAAAGTGAAGGCAGGAAAAAGCAGGAAATAAGAATTTTTAATTTGTGCCCTTTATACAATTCAATATAAATCCGGTAAAACGCAATATGCCCAAAAAAAACTAAGCTGCTAAAAAGGATGGTGTTTAAATAAAAATTTCCTTTTGTTATAATATTGAGGATGGCTAAAAATTTATAGAGCAATGAAAATCTCAGGTAACCCCAAAAGCTGTCTTTGGTTTCGAACAATCTGCCTGGGCCATAAGTTTTTAAATCGCCGGCAAAATCAGTAAAAAAAAAATGAGGGTTTTTAAGGAGCAGATCATATTGCAATTTTCCTTCTTCATTGTTAATCACATAATCAGAATACATAAATCTCCCTAAATAAAAAGCAACTGAGAGGCTGCATATCATTTTAAAAGCCAATAAAAGGCGCAGCTCTTTTTTTGACAACCCGGCCTTTTTAATAAATGGAAGCTGTGGAATAAGCCAAAAACCTGCCAGTACATATACGCCAACCAGGATGTATTCAATTGCCATATAGCAAAAATGATATTTTTTTATTAACTGAAGAGGAGGCTGTTTAAAGTATTTGACTAATACAAAGGTAGGTTACGGGTCGGGCTATTAAAGCGTACCCTAATAACCGTCGAGTGATGTTTCGCATTTACTGATCATTCAAATTAAAAAATACGATTAAGGTTGAAGTGTAAATCACAATTAAAGTTGCCCATAGATATATGGTACAAGAGTGCGACGCCTATGAAGCTAATTGAAAAACTTCTGCCCGGACAATGAAAAATTTCGCTTATTAAAAGCAGTTAATGTTGATAGAAGTTGCGTTTATTGCCTTTTTCCATTATAACGCAGCTATCAGTGTAGTTTATTAATTTTCCTGTAATTTGCGATTAATTTATATGTAGCTGAATATGCCCGCTTTATATTTCATTTCTCTATTTGCAAAAAACCTTTTTGTAAAAAATTAATTATATCATCTTTTTATGAATTTTATTTTCAGGCAATTTCTTTGTTGTATTCTTTTCTTAATTATTTCATTGCCGGGTTTCTCCCAGGTTACTTCATTATCAGGGCAAAATTTATCCACTGTAAATATTGATAATGTAACGGATGAGGAGATTAAAACTTACTACCTTAAGGGAGTTGAAAATGGATTTAATGAAATGGATATTTACAAGGCATTGGTGGAAAAAGGCTTGCCAACCACAGAAATTGATAAGTTAACCGAAAGGTTAAGCAAAATAAAAAGAGAGATAAATAATACGGAAACTATAACTGATAAAAAAGTAACAAACGAGGATAAGAAAAACCGTTATGCTAACCAGGATGCAAACCTTGTTCCTATGCAGCCTGTCGAAAAAGACCTCGCTGTTTTTGGGTCGGAATTGTTTACTTCCAGCAGCCTTGTTTTTGAACCTAATTTAAGGATACCTACGCCTTCGGGTTATATTCTTGGTCCCGATGATGAATTGGTTATCAATGTTTTTGGGTATAGCGAAAAAACTTACAACGTTACTGTAAATGAGGAAGGAAATATTTATATCCCCCAGGTGGGGCCTTTATTTGTAAACGGCTTAAGTATAGAGCAGGCGGCGGCCCGGATAAAATCTAAATTGGCAGCTACAATTTATAAAGCCATTAACAGCGGACAAACCAGGGTGCAAATATCATTGGGCAAAATCAGGAGTATCCGGGTAACGGTTATCGGCGAAGCTAAAAAGCCAGGAACACTTACGGTATCATCACTTACAACATTGTTTAACTTATTATACCTCTGTGGTGGCCCAACAGATTTAGGAAGTTATCGAAAAATAGAATTAATACGTGGCAATGAACTTAAAAGAACAATCGATTTATATGCTTTTTTATTAAAGGGAGATCAGAAAGACAATATGTTGCTGCAGGAGGGTGATGTTATACGGATACCTTATTATAAAGTAAGGGTGTTATTAAATGGTAATGTAAAGCGCAAGGGTAAGTATGAATTGATAGATGGGGAATCGTTTGACAATGTTCTTGAATTCTGCGGCGGCTTTTCAGATGATGCGTATAAATCTGGCGTTACTGTTTACCAGCTAACTGAAACTGAAAGAAAAATTATTGATGTACTTAAAAATCAATACACAAGTTACAAGCCACTATCCAGCGACTCAATAGTGGTAGGCCAGCTTTTAAACAGGTTCGAAAATAAACTTGTAATAAAAGGCGCCGTTATGCGGCCGGGTGAGTACGAATTAAATGCCGGGTTAACTTTAAAACAACTTATAGAAAAAGCAGGTGGTGTTAAGGAAGATATATATAGCAAGAGAGGAAGTATCAGCAGGCTTAATGTAAACAACACACCCATACAAGTTTCTTTTGATATAGATTCTGTATTGAACAACCTGGATAATATAGTTCTTAAAAAAAATGATGAGATTACCCTCTATTCAATTTTTGATTTAAAAACACCTTACGAAATAAGTATTGAAGGTTTGGTTAACAGGCCGGGTGCATACAAATGGGCGGAAAACATAAGCCTTAATGATATTATATTAACGGCAGGTGGCCTGGAAGAATCTGCAGATATCAGTAATATTGAAATTGCACGCAGGATTGAAAATGTAAACCTGTCACAACTCAACCACGTTCAAACCGAAATCTTAACCATTGATTTGTCTGCCAGTTCAACTACCAAAGACGTTATTTTAAAACCTTATGATGTAATAAATATCCGGCAACGGCCGGGCTTTATGATGCAACGTATTATCTATATTGAAGGAATGGTGGTAAATCCCGGTCGGTATACTTTACAAATGAGTGGCGACAGGATAAGTGATGTAATAAAAAGAGCAGGAGGTTTCAGGCCCAATGCTGATACTACTGCTTTGATTATACGAAGACTGGTAAAGAAAAATCAGTCATTGGAGGACAGGGAAAGGATATTCTCAAAATTATTGAATATAAAGAAAGATAGTATTCAATCCAGTGAATCGCTGAGGAAGGAGATATTTAAAGATTATGATAATATCAGCATCGATCTAAATAAATCTTTACAGCAACCCCTGAGCTCAGAGAATATGTTATTAGAGGATGGGGATGTACTTACCATTGAGCAAAATACAAATTTGGTAAAAGTGAGTGGTGAAGTTTACTTCCCTACTATTATACCTTATGAGAAAAATGAAAGTTTAAAATACTACATTCAAAAATCAGGTAGCTATACAGAATTGGCCCGTAAAAATGGGGCAATGGTTATTTATCCTGATGGCAAGGCAAAAGTAGTAAAGCATTTTTTGTTTTTTAAAAGTTATCCTCAGGTAGTTTCCAGATCGGAAATTTTTGTTCCTCAAAGGTCGGATAAAAACAGATCCAGGATAAGTATTGGGGAGTGGTCTGTAGTATTGTCAACATTGGCTATTATTGCAAACGTTATTATTAATAGCAGAAAATAAAGTCTGTTTTCACAGGAAATTAAAAGATGAAAGAGTCTCCAAAAAATATTAATTCTGATCATAATGCTTCTTCCCAGTTTAACAATAATTTTATTAGTCATGCAGGCATAAATTTCCTGAAATTATGTTTGAGAAAATGGTGGGTATTCGCAACGATAGGATTTATTGCGGGTGTAGCAGGATTTTTTTATGCCAAATCTCAAAAGCCACAATTTGAAAGCAGGCTTACATTTGCTATAGATGCAGGATCAAACGATGGTTTGTCGGGAGCTATGAACCTGGCGGCACAATTTGGTTTTGGTTTTGGATCAGGACAAAGCATGTTTGATGGCGATAACATTCTTGCAATAATGAAAAGCCGCAGGATGATCGAAAATGTATTGCTTTCCGTTGACACCTTTAATGGTAAAGCATTTACTATAATTGATTTTTTTATGGAAACATCCAATATGAAGGCTTCTTTAAATAAAAATCCTCGTCTTAAAAATATTTCCTTTCCGGTAGGTTGCAAAAGAGAAACACTTTCTTACCTGCAAGACAGTATTTTAAATAATGTTTATCTTGGTTTTTCATCCAGATATATTTCCGCAACAAGGCCTGATCGTAAATTAAGTATTTATGAGGTTCGTGTAAATAATTCCAACGAAAAATTCGCTAAAGATTTCACGGACAGACTTATTGCTGCCACGAGTGATTTTTACACAGAAATCACCAGTAAAAAAGATAAGGAAACATTAGAGATTTTAGAAAGAAGAGTGAGTTCTCTTAGGGGAAATGTTGGTACAAGTATTGATGAGAGAGCTTCCAGCCAGGATGCCAATGTAAATCCTGCGTTTGCGGCTAATCAATCTCCTTTACTTAAGCAGCAATACAATATGCAGGCCTATGGCGAAGCATATAAGGAAATGTTTAAAACGCTGGAAATAGCCAGATATCAATATTTAAAGAAAATTCCGTTATTGCAGATTATTGATCCTGCCTATTATCCGATGAAACGTATCATGCCGGGCAAATTAAAGACTGCCATTTTGTTTTCGGCAATTTCCGTACTACTTTCCTTAGTTTTCTTTTCTATATTTTATATTTTTAAACAACGGCCAGTGTATACTGACTAATTGGTATAATATAAAAAACTTTTTTACAAATAGAATTTAGAAATGCCGATTCTAAATTCCATTGTACCTGATTCTTAACCGTAATTTATTATGATGTAAATATCTGATGGCATAAATTAAAATAAGCATATTTTTTACTTGATTTCTTTGGTAATATATCTTGCTTTTAAAAATGTAGGTACAAGTTTTATTATAGTTTACATAACTAAGTTGTAAAGGCATGCTCCAGGTTACCACCATATTAAATGATTTGATTTTTATTTTACTTCACTTCTTCCTGTTACTATTTAATTTACAAACTTTTAAACTACAACTGTTTCATCCCGCTGTTATGTTTTCGTTAGTATGGTTTACAGTAATTCTGTCGCATTTTGTTTTTAAGTTTACCATACTCAACGAATTATATTCACTGCATACTGAAACGTACCTTATATTTTTTATTGGTGCTGTATGCTTTACTATTGGATCTCTTGCAGGTTCTTATCAAATACCCAATAAAAAAGTTAGCCCACCAATCAATTATCTCACTAATATACCTTCGCCATTAAAATTGAGCATTAGGTTGAGAATAATATTTTTGATCATAATTATTATTGGCTTACCTGTTTATATATATGCCTCTTATAAATTATTTATCGCATCACAGATAGACGATTTTTTTGTAGGGTTAAGAACCGAGTTAAACTATGGAGATGAGGATATAGGGCCAACCAAGTATTTATTATCATTGGCAATAGTTTTGTATGCTGTTAATTTGTATGCATATTTTAATGAAAAAACAAAACTCAATAAGGTCATCGTAAATATTTGTTTAATTGCAACTATTATTTACGCCATATTTGCTACAGGCAGATTATTCTTCTTCATGATTCTTGCCATTTATTTGGGAATGAGCTACCTGTTTAATAATACCTTTTCTATCAAAAAGTATGTATGGATATTAGTTATTTTTATCCTTTTTTTTATGGCTCATGGTGTTTATTATGGCAAGGGTGGAGGTAGGGAGGATAGTTTAAAAGAAAATATAAATTCATCAACAGAAACTTTTGGCGTCTATCTTGTTTCATCATTGAGTGCTTTGAATAAGGAAATGGAAATGCATAATGAAGGAAGCCAGTCAGGAAATGTTACACTTAGGTTTTTTATAAAATTAGGTCAACAGTTTAATTTTTTTAGCAGTAAAGAATTAATCAGTTTCAATAAAGATTTTGTTTTTGTTCCATATCCTACAAATGTTTTTACTTATTACAATGCATATATAGCCGACTTTGGAAGAATATACGCTTGGTTTATGCTAATTATTTTTGGATTTTTTCATACACTGCTTTTTAATAAAGCAAAGCAAACTAAAAATTTCAGGTATAGTTTTTATTATTGTATGCTTTTGTTTCCACTGTTAGTCAGTTTTTTTAGTGATATGTATTTAACTGTAATTTCCATGTGGTTACAAATAGCTTTTTTTGGAGAGTTAATTTTACTATGTAATAAATTTTTTAAGAGCAACAAGCAAAAGGTATAATAAGTATTTTAAAATTCCGGGTATAAATTAGTACTAATTTGTTTTTACAAACAGAATATTTTCTTGCTTATCTGAAAAATAATTTTTGATGAAAATTATTTCTTTGTACATATAATCTGGCAAAGCCATAAACGCCCCCCAAAATTTACCTTTATTTTTCAGTGCACTTTCTTTTTTGGTAATTATACTTTTGGTTCTTATAAAATCATTTCCTGAAATCAGAATATTTTTTAACCCAGGGGCTGTTTTATCTGTGTGTGTATAACCATCAAAAACTACAATATACGCTGCGGGAGAAACCTGGTCGTAATTGCTTTTAAAATCATTAAAACGATTGTTTTCAATTTTAACATTTACTGAACCCCATTTGCTTCCCTGTAATATTACTCCGCCAAAGTTCATTCCTGTTATGTTGTTGTTAGTAATGATACTATTTTGTAGCGAATGAAATACCATTCCAGCACTCCTGTCGGTATTTTTTGGGTTATTAGGCCCGTAAATTATATTACCGGTTACAATCAAGTGGTTGACTTTAGAAGCATTAGCATGATCAAAATCGTAAGCCCATGTATTTCCATTAGGCATTTCAATGCCGTTGATTGTATAATTTTTCCACGAGCGGAAATGCGTAAGCTTAATAATATTGTCTTTGATAAAAATATTATTCATAGGGTAGTTTACCCAAAATGAAATACCACGTATGCATTGCAAAAAGTTATTTTTTTCAACAGTAGTATTTTCTACAGCATGCCAGCTACTGGTAATATATAAGCCAGGATTACACCCAATAATGGTATTACCTGCGGCATAACTGTATGAGCCGTGTAATTCAATTCCGCCGGATAAAGAGTTTAAAGCGATATCAACATTTTGTTGTTCAATATGATTATTAATAATTGTTGTGCTATCCCATTCGCAGTAAACAAAAGAAAAATCTACCTGGTATTTATTGTTAACACCAAAGCCTGCATAGTGCCCGCCATTAACAAAAGTGCTATTTTCAACAAGCACTTTGTTGCCATTACCCATTAATATTATCATGTTTCTACCCGCATTATTTTTAATAATAATATTATCTACACTTATATTTTTCCCCCTGATAATAAATATGGCGCATTGATTTTTAATAATTGATTTTGGTACAAGGTTGTTCCTACCATTCATATCAATTAACAACTGCGTAAAATGAACATTCTTAATTTCTGTCCCGAAAAAAAGATGGCCATTGGCAGTGGTATCAGTTTTATCAAACAAGTGGCTGCCTAACCGGATAACAGAGCTTTTGCCCTCCCCTTTAAATACCAGGTTTGAGTGCAGATGCAAAAAGTAATTTTCAAGATAATTTGATACTTTTTTATAAAAACTTAACTGATACACACCTTTTGGAAAATAAATTGTATTAAAGGCGTTTACTGAACAAGCATCAATTGCAGCTTGAATGGACTTTGTATCATCAGTTTTACCATCTCCTTTTGCGCCAAACGTTTTAACATTCACTACTTCTGCAAAAATCAGCAGCGGAAGGATGTATATAATAGCAACAATTGTAAAAAACTTGGCTATACTATTCATCGCTATTATATAATTTAAAAAAGATAAAAGCTTTATTCTCAAATCTAAAAGCAATTATTGCAGTTAGTACTTGTTTTTCGGTTCTAGAAAATAAAATTCGTTATAATTTATGGGCAAACAAGTTACAGTCGCATTAAGGCCCTTGAAACCGAAATTGCCCAAATAGTGAATAATGCTTCGTACTATTCACAAAAGCCTTCTTTATAGTTAATGCTCATCAGTAGAACTAAATTTCGAAGACGTGATGACTTATAAACTATTCAAATTTTGTAACCCTGAAAAGATATTGACTCGTAGTAAATTGCTCAAAAACATGAAGCGAAAACTTGTTAAATAATTTTCTTTTATAATTTTTGTTTCCGAAATTCTGTATCGGCATAATGCTCTCTATCTTCATTCCATCAACAGATTTCATTAACTCAATCATATCTTTTTTGCAAAAAAAACGCATATGTGTTTTATCAAAAATCCCCTGGCTGGTATAAGTAAATCTTCCTTTAATTATAAGCGGATACAAAGCGTATATATCACGAATGTTAGGTAAGCTTACCAGCAAATGCCCGCCAATTTTAAGCACTTTGTTTAATTTTTGCATTGTAAGCCATGGATCTATTAAATGTTCTAGTACATCACCAGCTATGATAGCATCAAAGTAATTATCATCAAAAGGCAAATCTTCTTTGTCCAGGTCAATAAAAAAGATTTTATTGATAAGAGGATTTTGCTGATTGGTGCCAGGCAATTCTACAATGTCTATACCTACTACTTCACTTGCCAACCGGTGTTGCTTTATATGTACAAGTGTATCTCCCCCTCCCATGCCAATTTCCAAAATTTTTTGGTTGGGATTGTGAGGCAATAGGCTTATAAGATCAAGCCTTGGATTTGTAAAATATGTGATCTCTTTTTTTAAATAACTATCGTTTTTCATAACTTTCTTTTATCTGTAATACGTAGTAGAACAGTGATACGGTAACCAGTGTTTCTACAAGGTACATTGTAATTACAGTGCCTTCTAATTTAAAAAAAGGCAATAAAATTACATTTAAGAATATACTGATCAGTGATCCGGCAAATAATATTTTTACTGTTAGCCAGTCTTTTTTATATGCCAGCAGCGTTTGATAAAATGGCATATTTAAACTAATGATAAACAAAATAAAGCTAAAATACTTCAGCACCTTGCTTGCAAATAAAATGGAAGTATCATCTTTTACAAAATACGATACCAAAATGCCAGGCATAAAGTAAAGGAATAAACAAATAGTGAAAACAAACACCCATACAAGAGTATAAACTTTTTTTATAAAACTTAAGAGGTTTAACCCCCCATCCTTTACGATATTGCATAACCTCGGATAGGTAACCTGATGAACAAGGCCGAGGAATGCTTTAAGAATTTGTATTATTTTATCAATAATACTGTAAATGCCTAATGTATAAGGTGTAAGAAAAAAGCTTAAAATAAACAGGGATGAGTTGCCATATATAACCACGCTGATATTAGAAAAGAACATGGCAATACTTCCTTTAAACTCACTTTTTAATAATGTGATATTAATAGATTTAATTGAGAGATGGTAGTTACTGCAAATATCAAAATACAAAACAATCCCAGTAAAAATATTCGTTAATCCAAACAAAAAGTTTACATAAGGTGAATCTGTTTCTTTTTTAATAAAATAAAAAATGAGTACTATGCTTAATAATTTAAAAATCATTACAGGGATAATTGTTTTGTTTATTTTTTCTATTCCCTGGTAATACCAAACAGGTAATAGTGCGTAACCCATTACCATCGTAAAGCTGCATAGATAAGTAAAAGCATTTTTGTAAAACTGGGGTATCAAAAAAACAAGTAATAGAAACAAAATAAAAGCGGCCATCAGCAGAAATAATTTTAAAAAGAAAACACCATTTATAATCTTCTCGATTTCCTTTTTATCACCTTTTGCTTGCGCAACGCGGCGTACTGCAGTAATATTGTAGCCAAAATCTACCAGTAATACAAAAAATCCAACCACACTTTGGGCGGTTGAAACTATACCAAAATTACTTACTCCGATATTTTTTATTAAATAGGGCGTTACTAAAAGCGGGATAAGCAGATTAAGGCCTTGTACAAAACCCAACGATACTAAGTTCTTAAAAATTAACTTCATTAAATTTGATTAGCCCGTGTTATATGATGTTAGGTTGATTTAAAGAAGAGAAAGGTACAGCAGTTTAAAAATAATATTCTACAAATATATGGCTACTCCCGATTTTTGCTTTAAATGCATTTTGTTCTATCAAACTAAAGTGCAGCCTATACCTAATTTTTTCTATTCTTGAAATGGTATGAAGTTTTCCCTGGAAAATATAAACTATAAATAATTGCCCATAAATTGCGGAAGTATTTAATACTATTTAAGTAACAACTTTTAAATCCAGTTATTATAGCAAAAAATACTTTTTATAAATGACAGATATAGTAATTGTAAACTGGAATAGTGGTGATTTTTTGAGGAATTGTATTGAATCTGTTTTCCTAAATAGTAATGGCAGCCTCATTAAGCAGGTTTTTATTGTAGATAATAATTCGACTGATAAATCCCTCGAAAATCTTGCTAAAAACGAAAAAATTGTAATAATCCGTAATAAAGAAAATACCGGTTTTTCCAGGGCCTGTAACCAGGGCTTTAAACAATGCACTGCCCCGTTTGTATTGTTGCTTAACCCAGATACCCGCCTGTTTTCAACTACTTTGCAAGATTGTACCGGCTTTATGGAAATGAATACCAATATAGATGTTTTAGGTTGCCAATTATTAAATGATGATAACTCAGTTGCAAAATCCTGCGCCAGATTCCCCACTCCTTTGCGCATGTGCTTTGATGCAATTGGGTTGTCAAAAATAGCTCCTGGTATTTTTACACCAGCCTCATTAATGACCGACTGGGATCATAAAGATAGCAGGTTTGTTGACCAGGTAATGGGAGCCTTTATGTTCATGCGAACTTCAATTTTTGAAAAAACGGGTTATTTTGATGAGCGTTTTTTTGTTTATTATGAAGAACTTGATTTCTCTAAACGTTTAGCAAAACTGGGTGGCAAATCGTATTATAATGCTGAGATCAGGGCAATTCATAGTGGTGCAGGAACTACGAGAGATGTAAAAGGTTTCCGGCTATTTTTAAATGTAAAAAGCAGGCTGGAATATGCAAAAAAGCATTTTCACTTTGCAGGATATATATTGGTGCTGTTAAGTACTTTCGTAATTGAACCTTTTTCAAGAACTTTTTTACTGATATTAACTGGCAGGCATAAAGAAATAAAAGATGTTTTGAAGGGTTATAAACTATTAATAACATCCCAGCAGGTTTTCAAATAATTTTGCCGGAATTTTAAATCGCCTTTCAACTGTAGCTGGCGACCTTAACCGGTGTTAATGTTTAATATAATCATCCGATATAAATTTTCCTCCATTATCAACTTAATAATTCCTAGAATTTTTACGATATGCCGTTTTCAAATTATAAAATCGCTTACTGGCCGTATAGCCCTGATTGTAAAGGGCCGGGTGACCGTCGTCGGTTTATTTTTTATGCTTCAGAAAAAAAAATTAATTACGAAATTGCATCGTATCAAAAAATTTACGATATAGTTTACCTGACAGTAGGCTGTAATATTTTTGAATGGTTAAAGTATAAAAATAAATATCCTAAGGCAAAAATCGTTTTTGAAATAGTTGATTCTTATTTTTTGGAAGGCCTGAATTTTTTTACAGCAGTTAGAGGAATAACCAAATTTTTAAGTGGCAGGGAGACACAACTTTATTTAGATTATCGAAGGGCAATATTTAAAATGATTAAAGCGGCTGATGCCGTTGTATGTTCAACTCCTATTCAAAAAGAATTTCTATTACGCTATAATATCAATGTTCATATTTCTTTAGATTTTTTTTTGGATGACATTACCCATAAAAAAACAAATTTTGTAACCGGTGACAAGTTGAAATTGGTATGGGAAGGGCAAACCTATACTGTTCATAATCTTTTATATATTAATGATGTTTTAAAAAAACTTGCCGGTAAAATTGAATTACATATTATTACTGATCCTGTTATTAAATTCCCTTTTAAAATATTTAATAAGAATACCGCTTCGTTTCTCTCCTCTATAAAATGTGATTATTATTTACACAATTGGCACAAAGACACATTTTCCCAGATAATTTCAGAAATGGATATGGCAATTATACCGTTAAACCGCAATCAATATGGAACAATTACTATGAATAAACCTGAGAACAAATTATTACTCTTTTGGCAAATCGGCATACCGGTTTTAACTTCTGACAGCCCCGCTTATCGCCGGGTAATGGATTTGGCCGGGTTGTCTTTTTATTGCAATACCAAAGATGACTGGGAAAAAAAGATATTAGAATTTAAAAAATCTTCTATAGAAACAAAAACAACCGGAATGATAAAAGCCGCAGAATATCTTGATAAATACCATTCAAAAGAAGTTATTATAGATAATTGGGATAAAATATTTTTATCGCTGACCTGAAAATTATTTTTAAATAAATTATTCAAATATTTAAAATTTGCAATAAGGAAGAAACATGAGCTTAATCGAAAAAAAAATTTACCTACCAAAATTTGTTATCTTAAAGGCTTTTGTAAACTTCTAAAAGCCAGTAAAATTAAAGAAAATATTAACTTTAAGCTTTAAGCTATTAATGGGTATTTTCGAGCTTTAATTTTAGTGGATAGATGGTTAAGCAAACAGGTAAATTTATTGTTTCTCTCGATTTTGAATTGATGTGGGGGGTAAGGGATATTGTCACTGCACAATCCTACGGTTTAAATATTAAAGGCGTTCATCAAGCATTACCGGTAATGCTAGATTACTTTAAGAAATTTAATATTCACGGAACTTTTGCCATAGTAGGTTTTCTTTTTTGCCGCAATAAAAAAGAATTGCTTGAAAAGCTACCGCATCTATGGCCAAAGTATTTAGAACCTTCGCTTTCACCTTATGGCAATTATATTTCTAAAAACGTGGCCGACGATATTGAGGGGGATCCTTATCATTTTGCCCACCCACTGATACAGCGTATTAAAGATATTTCCTACCAAGAAATAGCGACGCATACGTACTCCCATTTTTACTGTCTTGAACAGGGCCAGACTTTAGACGATTTTGAAGAAGACCTTATGGCTGCAATAGCCATTGCTGCGCAAACAGGCATAAAAATCACCAGCATTGTTTTTCCACGAAACCAGGTAAATCCCATATACTTGCCTATATGTGCTAAAAATGGCATAACAGCATTTCGCAGTACCGAAAATTCGTGGATTTACACAGCCAGAACGAATAATAATGAAAGTTGGCTAAGAAGGTTTATAAGATTACTGGATACTTACATAAATATAAGCGGCCATCATTGTTATTCGGACGATTATTTAAAAAAAGATATATTGGTAAATATTCCGGCCAGCCGTTTTTTGCGGCCATATTCTCCCTGGCTTGGCTTTTTAGATTTGTTGAAATTAAGCAGGATAAAAAGAAGCATGTCCTATGCTGCTAAAAATGGCTTGCTATATCACCTATGGTGGCATCCTCATAATTTTGGGATTAACCAGCAAAAGAACTTTTCTTTTTTAGAAAAAATACTTGAACATTATACCTTTCTAAATAAAAAGTATGCTTTTACAAGTTATACTATGGCTGAGCTTTCCGAAAAGTTATCAGACAAGCAATAAGTCAAATTAATTCAGGTGTCGAAAAAAAAAATTATTTTCGTTTTTTTATTAAACCATGGGGTTACCGCCCCTAAATTATAACTTTTACATATAATTGAATGCAAATAAATAGTGGTGCCGATTATAAAATCATTAAGGGGGTTGCTGATGATGAAGAACTGGAAAACTACAGGCAGTGTTTTAAAAATAACGGTACCGAAAAAGATATAAAAAATTTGAAATGGTTGCATCAGCAAAACCTTACTAACAGTCATACTATTTATTACGCAATCCACAATTCAACAGTGGCGGCTATTTACACCGCCATGCCAGTATTTTTTAATATAAACAGGCACAAGGCAATCGCTTTGCAATCTATAGATACTATTACAGATGCCAATCACCGTGGAAAGGGGCTGTTTCCAAAACTAGCTACAAAACTTTATGATGATGCTGAAGCCAATGGTCTGGAATTGGTGTATGGATTTCCCAATGAAAATTCCGCACCAGGCTTTTTTAAAAAGTTACAGTGGGTTTCATTTGGTGAAGCTCCCTTTATGTTAAAACCACTATCATTTAGGTATTTTATTAATAAATTTTTCAAAAAAAATAAATTAACTGCCCCAAATAATGAGCATCATTTTTATTCTTTACCCGGGGTTAAAAATATAGGTAAAAACACAGTAATCAGGGAGTTGGAAGATTTTAAAAATGATTACGATGAAATATGGAATAAAGTTGCAATGAATATAAAAGTTTCGGTCGACAGGTCGGCAGTCTATATGAATTGGCGCTATGTAAACAAACCAACAGAGCCTTATTCGAAGTGCGGCATATTTATTAATGATGAACTAAAAGGAATAATAGTTTTTACCATTAAAAATAAACACAACGGGCGCATTGGCTATATAATGGAATTGATCTTTGATGAAACTTTGCAACAAACGGGTAATTTGTTATTAAAATATGCTATTGAAATTTTTAAATCCCAAAAGGTTGATGCAATACTTGCCTGGTGTTTTCCGCATAGTTTTAATTATGATTGCTTTAAAAAATCAGGCTTTTATAATTTGCCGGTAAAATTCAGGCCTCAGCACCTCTTTTTAGGTGTAAGGTGTTTTAACCAGTTAAATAAAAACTTAGTTGAGGATCCCACAAATTGGTACATCAGTTATTCTGATTCCGACACTGTGTAATTGGCTATCAGTGGTAATTTTCATAGCTTAAAAAATAAAATTATTCAATGCACACCATTCTCATCACTGGCGGCGCCGGTTTTATAGGCTCTCACTTAACCCGTCTGTTTGTTTTAAAATACCCTGGTTATAAAATAGTAAATCTTGATAAGCTCACTTATGCAGGCAACCTCGAAAACCTCCGGGATATTGAGGATAAGCCCAACTATTATTTTATAAAAGGCGATATAACTGATTTGGCTTTGCTAAAGCAGTTGTTTGAAGAGCACCAGTTCACAGGCGTTTTACATTGCGCTGCCGAAAGCCATGTTGATCGGTCAATCACCAACCCGCTTGCATTTGTTACTACCAATGTGTTGGGCACAGGCGCATTATTGCAAACCGCAAAAGAATATTGGAAAGATGATTTTTCGGGTAAAACATTTTACCATATTTCTACCGACGAAGTGTATGGCTCCCTCGGTGCAGTAGGTTTTTTTACAGAAGAAACACCTTACGATCCACGCAGCCCTTACTCAGCCTCCAAAGCCTCTTCCGATCATTTGGTGAGGGCATTTTATCATACCTACGGGTTGCCGGTAAAAATTTCCAACTGTAGTAACAATTACGGGCCTTACCATTTTCCTGAAAAGCTTATTCCGCTTTGCATCAATAATATTATCAATAATAAGTCGCTGCCTATTTATGGCAAAGGCGAAAATGTAAGGGATTGGTTGTATGTAGAAGATCATGCCAGCGCCATCGACCTCATTTTTCATGAAGGCAACATTGGCGAAACCTATAATATTGGCGGGCACAATGAGTGGACAAATATCAGCCTCGTAAAAGAGCTGTGCAGGCAAATGGATCAAAAGCTCGGCAGGGCAACCGGCGAATCAGAAAAATTAATAACTTATGTAACCGACCGTGCCGGCCACGATTTGCGCTATGCCATTGATGCAACCAAACTAAAAAATGAATTAGGTTGGGTACCTTCGTTACAGTTTGAAGAAGGCATTTCAAAAACTATAGATTGGTACCTTCACAATACCGAATGGCTTAACCATGTTACCAGCGGAAATTATCAAAACTACTATAAGCAACAATATCATTAAACGTAAAAAAGTAGTCCCGCTTTAGGGGATAGGGCTGTATGAAAGGTATCATTTTAGCAGGCGGTTCGGGCACCAGGCTATACCCCATTACCATGGGTATCAGTAAGCAGTTGATGCCCGTGTACGATAAGCCCATGATTTATTATCCGCTCAGCACGTTAATGCTGGCAGGTATAAAAGAAGTTTTAATCATTACCACGCCGGATGACCAGGCACAGTTTATCCGGTTGTTGGGCGATGGCAGCCAATGGGGATGTTCGATTGCCTATGCCGTGCAGGCAATACCCAATGGCCTGGCCCAGGCCTTTGTAATTGGCGAAAAATTTATTGGTAACGATAGCGTTGCCCTCGTGTTGGGCGATAATATTTTTTACGGCAGTGGCTTCAGTAAATTGTTGCAGCGTTCGGTTAACCCGGCAGGTGCAGTAATTTTTGCTTACCCTGTTAGCGACCCCGAAAGGTATGGTGTGGTTGAATTTGACGCCGAATTTAATGCATTGAGTATTGAAGAAAAGCCCCTGAAACCTAAAAGTAATTATGCTGTACCCGGCTTATATTTTTATGACAACGAAGTGGTGGAAATTGCAAAAAATATTCCACCAAGCCCACGGGGTGAGTATGAAATTACAGACGTAAACAGGATTTACCTGGCCAATAAAAAATTAAAAGTAGGTGTACTCGACAGGGGCTTTGCCTGGCTGGATACCGGCACATTTGAATCCTTGAACGATGCCAGTGAGTATGTACGTGTAATTGAAAAACGGCAGGGCTTAAAGATCGGTTGCCCGGAGGAGATAGCCTGGCGTATGGGTTTTATTACAAAAGATCAATTGATGGGTGAAGCCGAAAAGCTGCAAAAGAGTGGCTATGGCGAGTACCTGCGAGCCATTGCGAAATAATTGCGTAATTATTTTTGCACGGGCTAAGAATCAATGTGGATCATCGTTGTGTCACTCCCTTGTACTCATACCCATGTGGAACTTTTCCCAAAATATATCCGAAGCAACATTTGGGTAGCAACGATTATTCATTTCATGAACGATATACTCAACAACTTTAAGGTAAGTCAATTGGTTACACTAAATATATACAAGGTTACTACAACAACATAAAGCAAGAAGTAAATGCTGACCAGCCTAATTGGAAAACATTTGCAACCATTTTTAGTGGTGCGACAATTTATGAATGAAAGTTATAGACAGTATGCGCACAGTCGACTTAATAATTGTGAAAGCAATAATCACAGCAGTTAAGGGTAGACGTAATACTAATTCCCAACCTGCATAAAGCCTGTTCAATGGAACGGTTATGTTTTTTGATTAAAAATTTATTTCTATTAATTAACTAAGCAGTGATATTGAAAATGACACACTGCTGAAATATCTAAATATGCCGGACTAAATATTTTTCATTAATTACAAACGCAATTAAAGTTCCACACAGGTATGCGGTACAAGTGAGTGACACAACGATGATGACCAATGCTCCTTAGCCCGGACAATAATAATGATTGCATTAAAAGCTTTGTTTGCATAAATAATAAATCATTTTTTTATTCGTTTGGGTATAACTTTAATTTTCTGTTTTACTACAGCGCAAAGCTTTACAAAGCATTAAATTTTCAAAAAAATTCAATATGTATAAGCCACCTCACCTCATTAACTTTCCCCGTATGGGCAATACCATGCAAGGATACATTTCCATAGCTGAAAACAGCACGCTGCCTTTTGAAGTAAACCGCGTTTACTGGACTTACTACACACCGGAAAGCATTAGCAGTGGCGGCCATGCCCATCACGAACTGGAACAGATCCTGGTGGCCGTTGCCGGCAAAAAAATAATAGAAACAGAAATGCCAGGCGGCAATAAAGATCGGTTTATTTTAGAATCGCCGGATGTAGGTTTGCTGGTGCCCAAATATTGCTGGCGTACTATGCAATACACCCACAATGCTGTGCAGATGTGCATTGCCAGTATGGTTTACGATGAAAAAGATTACATACGGGATTATAACGAGTTTAAAGCGATCAAATAATGATTCATCCAACTGCTGATGTGCAAAGTGCCCATATAGGTGAAGGGACAAATGTGTGGCAGTTTGCTATTATCCTGGCCGGTGCAGTAGTGGGCAATAATTGCAATGTCAACTGCCATACATTTATTGAAAATGATATTGACCATATCACCAACCAGCATATTGTTTTGCCTTTGCCTAAAGGCACCAATGTTGCGGGCATGTTAGCACATGTGTGGCATGTTTTCGCCGTGAGAACAAGTGAACGAAAAAAGTTACAGGACTATCTGAAGGATAACGGGGTTCAGACAGTGATACATTATCCCATTCCCCCGCACAAACAGCCCGCCTACAAAGAATGGAATAGCCTGAGTTTTCCTGTTACTGAAAAAATACATAACGAAATATTATCGCTTCCTGTTAGCCCGGTAATGCCGGAAGCAGAATATAAAAAGGTGGTGGAGATAATAAATTCTTACCAGCCAGGATTGTAATGATGGCAGGTCTTTTAAATATTATTCCGGCAAAAGTGATAGGTCATCATGAAATTAATTAAAACCAGTTTTTTCTCCTCAATCTCAACAGCAATAACTTTTATCAGTGGTTTTGTTGTAACAAAATTTGTTGCTGTGAGAATTGGGCCTGTTGGGATGACTTACGTTGGGCAGTACCAAAATGTAGTGGCTTTAACAGCAATGTTTTCGACTTTGGCAGTTACAGCCGGTGTTATTAAATATCTGTCTGAACATAAAGGAGTCCATGAAAAAAAATTACAAATAATCAGTACCGCTTTTTTAATTGTTTTAATTTCTTCGTGCGTTATTTCTTTATTTGTTTTTATTGCTAAGGGATTTTTATCAAGAACAGTTTTTCACAGCAATGACTTTGCTGACATATTTTTTTTATACGGGTTCTTTGTTATAATAATTGCCCTTAACACTTTAATTAACGGATTTTATAACGGGTTAAAGGAGATAAGATATTTAACGGGTATCAACATTGCTGGCTCGTTAACCGGTATTGGTTTTACTGTGCTCTTCGCTTACAAGTTTGGTGTGAAAGGTGTATTAGTAGCAAACAATTTTACGGCGCTGGTTATTTTCATCATCAACATTGCGTTACTGTATAAAAAACAATTTTTTCAATTAAAGCCAACGTTAAAAAAATGTAATGGCGCCTCTGCAAAATTATTATTAGGGTTCACTTCTATCGGTATTGTATCTGGCATTGTAGGGCCGGTTTCGCAAATATTGATACGGGACAAAATAATGATTAATTTTTCAGCAGTTGAGGCGGGATGGTGGCAGGCCGTTACCCGTATATCTGATTATTATCTTGCTTTTATAACAACGGTACTGGCCATTTATTATTTACCCAGGTTGTCCGAAATCAACGATAAAGCTGAACTTAAACAAGAAATTCAAAAAGGGTATAAGATTATTTTGCCGGTGGTTGGTAGTATGGCCATAGTGATCTGGGTGTGCAAAATCTGGGTAGTGCATATATTATTTTCAAAGGATTTCGTGCCGATGTTACCGCTTTTTAAATTTCAGCTTTTAGGAGATTTTTTTAAGATAGGAAGCTGGCTGCTTGCATATATTTTAATTGCCAAGGCAGCTATAAAAGTTTTTATTATAACTGAAGTAATGTTTAGCTTGTCGCTGGTGGCATTAAGTTATTTATTGATTGATAATTATGGCCTTATTGGTACTACCTATGCATTCTGCATTAATTATATTTTTTATTGGATCACAATGTTTGTGGTTACAAGAAAATATTTTTGACCGGGCTGACATGCAGGGGTACAAACAACAAAGGAAGTTGCTTATTGTTTTTTGCAACCACAATTTTATCGCAGGCATAAAAAAGTGATGCTTCATAAGGTTATAGGGCTTAAATAAATTTAAAATGAATTTAATTTCTAAGTTAATACGTTTCATGTATCAACAATACCAGGTGTTTTGTAGTGTATTAAGGGTAACTAAAATAAACCTGCTGTATCCCGGCGCCGAAATAGATTACCAAACAACCATTGAGAAAAACTGCAGTGTTGTTTGTATAAAAGGGGGCAGGCTAACAATATCAAAGAGTACTGTGAAGGCTGGTACAAATATAGTTGCTGATGTAAACAGTGTGATTGCCATTGAGGAAAGTTTTATTGGCCGCAATTGTGTAATCACAGCAAAACAGCGGGTGTTAATAAAAAAAGGTTGTTTAATAGCAGAAATGGTTGTTATTAGGGACCAAGACCATGCCTCGGGGCTACAATCAAAAGAAAGTGGTAATAACGCATTTACCATGGCAGCAATTGAAATAGGTGAAAATGTTTGGATAGCTTCAAAGGCAACTGTTTTAAAAGGGGTAACCATTGGTAAAAACTCAATTGTTGCTGCATCTGCAGTAGTTACTAAAGATGTTCCTGCTGGCGAAATCTGGGCTGGTGTTCCGGCTAAGTTTTTAAAATATATAGCCAGTAAATAGCAGATAAATACTTATCCATTTCACTATTTAACAGAATAAAAAAAATATGAAAGATGAACCACTGATAAGTATTTTACTCTTGAGCATGAACCATGCCCCTTACATTGAAAAATGTATAATGAGCCTAAGGGATCAGACCTATAAAAATATTGAGATCATTTATTTAGATAACGCTTCCGCAGATAATACTTTTAAAATCGGCCAAAACTTTTTAGCTCAATCGGGTATTCCTAATAAAACATTTTTTAATGAACATTCTAAGGGGATATCAAAAAACCTAAACTTTTTGTACAGCCATTCTACTGGCCAATACATTGTTGCTTTATCTACCGATGATTGGTTAACGCCAGATAGCATAGAAGAGAAATTGCATCATTTTAAGCAACACCCAGAATTTGGAATGGTTTACAGCAGTTCCTACTCTTATAATTATGATACAAAAAAAGTATTGATCTGTGAAAAAAAAAGCCTGTTCAAAGAAGGCTGGATATTGAAGGATATATTAAAGGAAAATATAGTGAATACCATTGGCTGTATGATTAAAAGGGGGACAATAGAAACTGTTGGCCAGTTTGATGAAAATTCGTTATTAGAAGATTGGGATATGTGGATCAGGATAGCAGAAAAATTTCCAATTGGGGTTGTTAATAAAGAACTAGCTTATTACGGAATAAAAGGAGGCCAAAATATTACTGGCAATATGCAGTATATGAGCCAGGGCTTTGATTACATTTTGAATAAGTATGCTCATTATAACGAAATACGTAAATCAAAAAAACTTATTGCTAAAGTAAAAGCCTATCACTATGCCACTAAAGAACCTTCTTTAAAATCACTTAAGTTTATTTTAAAAAATTATCGCTTCAATTTCTTTTATTTTAAGCAAACAATAAAAACGATTATCGGTATTTTTAAAGGCACATTTAGATAATAATGAAAAAAGTTTTATTCATATTGGATAATCTCGAAGGTGGTGGTGCAGAAAGGGTTTTTGTAAATATTGCCAATGGCTTTGTTGAAAATAATATTGAAGTTGAATTTTTGGCTGGCAATAAAAGAGGCACTTACCTCAGTATTCTAAATCCTTGTATCCGGGTGATGGAAGTTGGTGGCACCAGCTTCTTAAAATACCTCCGGGCATTTCCGCGTATTTTTAAGGCCAACAATTACACCCATATTTTCACTGCCAGTCATTACCCGGGTTCAGCAGCAATTATGGCAAAAAAAATTACCGGCATAGCTGCAAAAATTTATATAACCCACCATTATGCTTATCCTGCCAACCGTCCCCTGAAACATTTAAAAGGGGATACTAACTTAAAACTGATACATACTTTTATTACGCCCCATGCAAATAAAATAATAGCAGTAAGCAATGGTACATTACAGTGGTTGCGAAAGTTTAGCCGCAATAAATTACCACAGGGTGTATTTATTTATAACCCTGTTTATGATGACAGTATTTTTTCATTGGCAACAGAAGAAGTAAATTTTCCTACAGATACAACCAATAAAATTGTTCTCCTTAATGTAGCCAGGTTAGCAGAAGTAAAAGATCATCTTACACTTATAAAGGCATTTCAACTATTTAAGCAAAGCCATGATAATGCCTTGTTATTTATCCTTGGCACCGGGCCATTACAATCGGAGCTTGAAAAATATATAAAGGATTATCAACTTTCTGCCAGCGTTTTTTTAATGGGCTTTCAGCCGAACCCATATAAATGGATGGCAGCCTGCGATGTTTTGGTGTTGTCTTCCATATCAGAAGGGTTTGGAAATGTAATAGTAGAAGCGATGGCATTGGGTAAAACGGTGGTAAGTACAGAT
>JANMVB010000423.1:0-1884 GCA_031392305.1 Ferruginibacter sp. | reverse complement strand
CACATTTTGTTCGCTCCATTCCTCTATTGCCTGGGGATCTTTTCTAAAAAGTCCGCTGCCGCTACAGGGAGCATCTACTACAATTACATTAAAATAATTTTGCAGCCGCTGAAAATCTTTGGGATCGTTATTGGTAACAATCACATTGGCTGCTCCCCACTTGGTTATATTTTCAGCCAAAATATTTACCCGGGTTTTGATGACTTCGTTGCTTATCAATAAACTTTTTTCTGATATCAGTGATTGAATCAAGGTCGATTTTCCGCCGGGTGCAGCACATAGATCCAGTACTTTTAATGATTGCGAAGTATCAATGGATTGTTTTAAAGCTTCTTCGAGGAACATGCTGCTTGCTTCCTGCACATAATAAGCACCGGCATGAAATAGCGGATCTGCAGTAAAGGAAGGACGTGTTGTAAGGTAGTATCCGTTTGGGTTCCAGGGTACGCTTTCTTTCAATCCGCCATCAAAGAGAAATGCTTTTAATTCATTGGTTGTTTTTGCAGTATTCAACCTGATTGAAGTAACCTGGTTGCCGGAAGCATGCACTCCTTCAAAGGTTTCTTTATTAAAACCTTTTACTCCGGTTAAAGAATTTATGAGCGTTTTTGGGAGTTGCAATTGATTTTTATTGAGGCTGCAAAAGTATTGCAATTAGATCGCATCAGCCCCCATCCCCTCCCGATAATAATCGGGACAGGTGCCGGGGAGTTCTTCGAATAGTTTTTCGTCACTCAACATCATTCGTTACAACGCAATTAAAGTTGCCAAATGGTATTCAGTACAAGAGGGCGATGCAACGATGCTGACCAATGCTTCTTAGCCCGGGCAAAAAATAAAACAGTAATTTTTTATTTCAATTCTCCCTCAGCATACATTCTCCGCAATTCTTTTTTATCAAATTTTCCTACGCTTGTTTTTGGTATTTGTGCAAGGGCAACATAACGCTCCGGTACCTGGTAGGGCGCAAAATCCCTTGCCAAAAAATCCTTCATTATTTCAGGTGAAAAAGTTGCCCCTTCCCTGAGTACCAAACATGCCAGCGGCCGCTCCATCCAGCGCTCATCGGGTATGGCAATTACACATGCTTCGCTGATGGCAGGATGACCCATCAACGCCACTTCCAGCGCTACACTTGATATCCACTCGCCTCCACTTTTTATGAGGTCTTTGGTGCGGTCGGTAATTTGCATGTAGCCGTTACCGTCCATGGTGGCCACATCGCCGGTTTTAAACCAGCCGTCGGGTGTAAAATAGGCGCTGTTGTCTTCCATTTTATAATAGCTGCCAATGATCCATGCGCCACGTATCTGCACCTCGCCGGGTGTTTCACCATCTCTTGCCGCAGCAGTACCATCTTCTTTAATAATCCGTATTTCCACACCAGGCAATTCAATGCCTTGCTTTGCCCTTAACTTATAAACTTCTGCAGCAGGCAGACCATCGTGAACAGGTTGAATCCGTGAAGCCGTGCCAAGCGGCGAAGTCTCCGTCATACCCCAGGCATGCAAGCCCTTTAAACCAAAATCTTTTTCCATTCCTTCAATCAAACTTTGTGGCAATGCAGAGCCCCCAACGATATATTCCTTCAGTAACAATTTTTCTGCAGGCGGATTTTTTTTCAACGCTTCATAAATGCCCATCCAAATGGTTGGTACGCCATTGGCAATCGTTATTTTTTCCTGCTGCATCATGTCAATTAAAGCCGCCGGTTGCAGGTGGCACGAAGGCATAATCATATCTGCCCCGGCCATTACACACACATACGGAAAGCCCCAGGCAAGCACATGAAACTGCGGTACAATCAGCAATACCCTGTCGCCTGCGCTTAGGTTTAAAGCATTGGGCGTTATGATTGCCTGTGCATGTAAATAGGTAGAGCGG
>JANMVB010000396.1:0-23274 GCA_031392305.1 Ferruginibacter sp. | reverse complement strand
GCCCGTTATCTTCCCTAATCCCTTTAAGGGAAGGAATGCCTGTAATGTCAACCAGGCCGGATGGCTGGTTTAAACGCAGCTTCATGGCGGGTAATAAGCTGTAACCACCTGCCAGTAATTTACTATCTGCGGATGAAAGTGAGGTTAACGCTTCATCAACAGTGACTGCTTTTTTATAATCAAATGCAACAGGTATCATGATAATTATTTTAAAAATTTGAGATGGATGTTTTTAAATGGTGTTGATGTAGTGTATATTTTCTGTTACCCCCATCAACCCTCAGACTACAACTTACGCAATCAATATTACGTCCCTACGGGACTTTATCGTATTGTTATATTTTTTTCTACCGATATGTCGTCCCTACGGGACTTTTTTAAATTTGAATTGTTCGCTAAATTGATATCATATTTAGTTATTGACAAAACACAATCAAAGCTCCCCATTGGTATGCGGTACAAGTGAGTGACACAACGATGCTGCTCATTGCTTCACAGCCGGTGCAACAAAATTTATTTTTATTCAATGAACTTTTTATAAAGCTGTTAGAAAGTGTTTAATTATTTCCGAAAGTCTTAATTCCTGATTCTTCATTTTTAATTCTTAATTATCACTTCTCCCTGCATCGCCTTCCAAACCCTCTCCGATGTTAGCGGCATCCTGATATCTTTTACTTTATGGCCTCCGCTCCATAGCGCATCTATTACTGCATTTACAACTGCGGGGGTTGAACCGATGGCGCCTGCTTCGCCTGCACCTTTTACACCAAGCGGATTGTGCGGACAGGGCGTAACCTGCGTGGCGGTTTCAATCATGGGAAAATCATCGGCACGTGGCATGCAATAATCCATGTACGAGCCGGTGGTTAACTGCCCGTTATCGTCGTACTCCGCACCCTCCAGCAGCGCCTGGCCTACGCCTTGTATTACGCCGCCATGAATCTGTCCTTCAACGATCATGGGATTAATGATATTGCCTACATCATCTACGGCGATAAATCTTTTTAGGGTAACCCTGCCCGTTTCCTTCTCTACTTCTACCACCGCAATATGGCAACCGAAGGGGTAAGTGAAATTGGCGGGATCATAAAAACTACTGAAATCGAGGCCGGGCTCCAGGTCTTTTGGATACACGTGTGGCACGTAAGCAGTTAGGGCGATATCAGCAAAGCCGATGGATTTATCCGTGCCTTTTACGGTGAATTTACCGGCCGTAAATTCAATATCATCCGCACTTGCTTCCAGTTTATGTGCCGCTATTTTTTTACCTTTTTCAACAATTTTATCAATGCTTTTTACAATGGCAGACCCGCCCACCGCAAGGCTGCGTGAGCCATACGTACCCATACCAAAAGCCACGCTGTCGCTATCGCCATGAATGATCTCCACATCTTCCATTGGTATGCCCAACTTGTCCGCCACTACTTGTGCAAAGGTTGTCTCGTGGCCCTGCCCGTGTGAATGAGCGCCTGTAAAAACGCTTACTTTTCCGGTGGGTTGCACCCTCACCTGCCCAACTTCGTACAAGCCTGCACGTGCGCCCAATGAGCCCACTACTGCGGATGGCGCAATGCCACATGCTTCAATATAAGTGGAGAAACCTACGCCTAACAGTTTGCCATTTTGCGCCGCTTCTTTTTGTTGTTTTCTAAAATCAGCATAGCCCAGCATTTGCAGACCGGTGGTTAACACACCATGATAATTTCCACTGTCGTACTGCAGGGCAACCTGTGTTTGATAACCTGGCTGGTTAACCCCATCAAAGGGCGGAATAAAATTTTTGAACCTTAATTCTGCAGGGTCAATGTTCATTTCCAGCGCAGCAAGGTCCATCAAACGTTCAAGGATATACGTAGCTTCGGGCCTGCCTGCACCACGGTATGCGTCCACTGCTGTGGTGTTGGTAAATACACCCGTTACATCAATATTAATTTTTGGCGTGGTGTATAATCCCTGCATTAAAGTGCCATGCAAATAGGTGGGCACACATGCCCCGAAGGTGGAGAGATACGCACCAAGGTTAGCAAATGTTTTTACCCTTAACGCCAGCACATTTCCATCTTTATCAAACCCCATTTCGGCTTTGGTAATATGGTCCCGGCCATGAGCATCCAGTAAAAAACTTTCACTGCGTTCGGCGGTCCATTTTATGGGACGGTTAATTTTTTTGGAGGCCCAGGTTACCAGTGCTTCTTCTGTGTAATGATAAATTTTGCTGCCAAAGCCACCGCCTACATCCGGGCCAACCACCCGTACTTTATGCTCGGGGATGCCCAGTACAAAGGCACACATCAGCAAGCGTATCAGGTGAGGATTTTGTGTGCTGGTGTATAAAGTATATTTTTCGTTGGCCGCATCGTAAGAGCCAATATAACTGCGTGGTTCAATGGCATTGGGTACCAGCCGCTGGTTTACAAATTCAAGCGTGGTAATATGCTCCGCCTTTTGCATCGCTTCATCCACTTCGGCTTTGGGATTGCCCAGCTCCCAGTCGAAACTCATATTATTTGGCACATCATCATGCACCAAAGGTGCGCCGGGTTTTACTGCTTCGGCTGCATTTACCACCACAGGCAATTCTTCGTAATCCACTATTACCGCTTCGGCTGCATCCTTTGCCTGTTCACGGGTTTCAGCAATTACCATGGCAATGGCATCACCGGTATGCCTGGCTTTGTCGGCTACCATCAAGGGGTGCTTTGGCTCCTTCATGGTATCGCCGTTTTTAAAATTTACCTGCCAGCCGCAGGGCACGCCATTTATATCCGCCACATCAGCGCCGGTATAAATAGCTACTACACCAGGCATTGCACTGGCCGCAGTTGTATCTACATTTATAATTTTTGCATGCGCATAAATGCTACGCACAAACGCAGCATAGGTTTGCAAGGGTAATATTATATCATCGGTATACTTTCCCTTACCGGTAATAAACCTTTTATCTTCAACCCGTTTAACGGATTGACCGATCAGTCCATTTGTTGTGCTCATACAGTTACCCCCTCTTTCATTTTTGCAGCAGCGTGCTTTATAGATTTTACAATATTGTGATACCCGGTACAACGGCAGAAATTACCTTTTAATGCGTACCGTATTTCCTCTTCAGAAGGGTCTGGTACCTGGCCTAAAAAATCAGCGGCCATCATAATAATGCCCGGTGTACAGAAGCCACATTGCAGGCCATGCATTTCTTTAAAGCCTTCCTGCAACGGGTGCAGGTCGCCGTTAGATGCCAGGCCTTCAATGGTTTTTATTTCGCAGCCATCTGCCTGTACCGCAAGCAGGGAGCAGCTTTTGGTGGCCTTGCCGTTTACATGAATAGTACACGAGCCGCAGAGGCTGGTTTCGCAGCCCACATGCGTTCCGGTTAGGCGGAGCGTATCCCGGAGGTAATGTACCAGCAGCAATCTTGGTTCAACATCATGGTGGTAATCCACGCCGTTTACCTTTACGTTAATTTGCATAATAGAAAATTAAATAATTGAAAATTGAAAATTTTTATACGCTCTCTGTATTAATATTTTTTTGTCCGGGCAAAGAAGCAGCCGTGGGCATCATCGTTGTGTCACTCACTTGTACCGCATACCATTGTGGATCTTTGATTGTGTTTTGCCATTAATACAATGCACTGCATCATAAAAAGTTCAGGACCGTGGAAGTGTTATCAAATCTCTTTTCCAATCATCAACTATACCTTCCATTTAAAAACTAATCCGCACCAAAAAAAATTATACATCGCAAAATCATATATCAGACATCGGTTCTAATTCCTTCTCCAGGTTTTTAAAAAACTGTTTGGTCAAAGTGTCGGATACACCACCGATCAGGCGTTGTCCCATGCTTGCCATCAGCCCGGATAATTGTACATCGCCGTCAAATACAATACTTGTTTGTTCATCCCCAACTGGTGTCAATTCAATCTTTATACTGGCATTGGCATTACCTATTTTACTATTCTGCTGCGCTTTTAAGGTGAAGCTTTTTTGATCAACAATATCTTCGAGTTGCAGGTTGCCGGCAAAGGAACTATTAACGGGACCAAGCTTAATGGTGATTAAAGATTTAAAAGAATTTTCGGACAATTTTTCCAGGCTGGAAATGCCGGGAACTACTTTGGCGAGTGTATCGGTATCCATAAGTATTTGCCAAATTGCTGGTGGAGTTGCATTTAAAATATGTTTACCCGAAAGTTTCATACAGCAGCATTTGAAAGATGATTTAAAGAAGACAGGAATCTAAAAACAAGAATTTGCAATCGTTTATTAAATTCAATTTAAAGTTATAGAAAACTTACCCGATATTTTAATTTTAATTAAAATATTATGCTTGCAATGTTATAATATTTAATGAAAAATCTATCACAAAAACATATTATCTTAACCGGATAAAACCAAACTAAAAATGAAAATATTTAAACGCATACTCCTGGGACTATTAGGTATAGTTGCTTTGTTATTGATTATCGCTATGTTTCTTAAAAAAGATTATGCAGTAGTACGTGAGATTAACATCAGCAAACCCAAACAGGAAGTTTTTAATTATATAAAATTTTTGAAAAACCAGGATAAGTATAGCAAATGGGCAACAATGGACCCCAACATGAAAAAAGAATATAAAGGTACTGATGGAACAGTGGGCTTTATTTCAGCATGGGATAGTAAGCAGGATGATGTAGGCAAAGGAGAACAGGAGATAAAAAAAATAACTGAAGGGGAAAGGATGGACTTTGAGCTCCGTTTTATCAAACCTTTTGAAGCAAAAGACCAGGCATATATGACAACCGAAGCACTGGATACCACTCGAACAAAAGTAAAATGGGGTTTCAACGGAAGAATGAATTACCCGATGAACCTTTTTTTAGTTGTAATGAATATGGATGAAATGCTTGGTAATGACCTGGCTACCGGACTGGCTAACCTAAAGCAAAACCTGGAAAAGCAATAGTATTAAAATTCAAAGGCTTTAAAATATGGAATTAAATTTTTCTGATAATCTTACAATCTTCAAACTGTATTTAAGTTATAACGCAATTAAAGATCCCCAATGGTATGCAGTAAAAGGGAGTGACACAACGATGTTGCCTATGGCTGCTTCTTCGTTCGGACATTCATTTCGTAACTTACTTTTTTTATACCTGTGAGGAATATATTTATATCAACGGGTAACTTTTTAAGATCATCAGTAAAACAAAACACCATTGTATGAAATACACTTATCATAAAATTGCAAGGAATATAATTTTCAGTTTGATTATACTGTTTCTAATAAGTTCCTGCGGAGAAAACTCATCTCCGGAAGGGAGAATGACAAATAAGATGGAAGAATTGCATCAAGAAATGATTGATAGTTTAATGCAGCAAAACAGGGCTGTACTTGATAGCTTAAGAAATATCCGTACCGAGTTGAATGAATTAAAGCGGGCTGTAAAATAATATCCTGCAATGGGATTAGTAATTGAACTGCCTTCGTCAGGTTGCCATATTTCAAAATGATCCATCCTCCACAAAATGTATTGTGTTGTTGTAATTTTAAAGTATGAAAATATTTTCTGCGGCCCAAATACGGAAGTGGGATGATTATACCATCAGGCACGAACCTGTTAGCTCTATAAACCTTATGGAGAGGGCTGGCATGTTATGCTGTAACTGGATAACCGGTAATGTAGAAAAAGACCTTCCTTATATTATTTTTTGTGGTACCGGCAATAATGGGGGTGACGGCGTTGCCATTGCCAGGATGTTGGTAGCAGCCAAAAAAAAGGTGAAGGTATTTATCCTGGAAGGTGAAAAAAGAAGTGCCGATTTTAATACAAACTTTGCAAGGCTTCAACCAATTCTACATGAGGTGAAATTTATCTCAAGTGGTAACCTTCCGGTGATTGATAACGAAACTATTATCATTGATTCACTCTATGGAACCGGGTTGAACAGGCCATTGGAAGGCCTTGCTGTTGAACTTATCCTGCATATAAACCAGTCTGCCGGTATTGTAGTAAGCATCGATATCCCCAGTGGATTATTTGCTGATAAATGTAGTATTGGCAACGTTATTATTAAAGCCACCCATACCCTCAGTTTTGAAACCCATAAGCTGGCATTTATGATGAGTGAAAATGGCAGCACTATTGGAAGTGTACACCTGTTAAATATTGGCCTGCACCTGGATTATCTTAATACTACCCCCACTCCTTTTTATTCCCTTGATCAATCAGAAATTTCAAAAGTTTATAAAACGAGGAATCAATTTTCGCATAAATATAATTTCGGCCATACGTTACTGTATGCAGGGAGTAAGAATATGATGGGTGCAGCAATTCTTTGTGCAAAGGCTTGCTTAAGAACGGGTGCAGGTTTGGTGACACTGCATGCTGAAGATCTTACACAAGGCATAATACAATCGGCATTGCCGGAGGCCATCACCAGCACAGAAAATGATTGGAAAATACTTTCAATTAAAAAGGCTGCAATCGCTATTGGGCCCGGTCTTGAAAAATCAACAGCAAACAAAATATTACTCAAAGAGATAATCAAAGGATTTGTTGGAGGAGTGGTGATAGATGCTACCGCATTGCATTTATTAGCAGAAGACACCAATGTTTTAAATAACCGAAATACAAGACCAGTAATACTAACGCCACATACAGGGGAATTTGAAAAACTATTTGGCAAAACCAACAACGATTTTGAGCGTATGCAAGTATGCCTGCAAAAATCAACAGCGTTAAATTGTTATATCATTTTGAAAGGTCATCATACACTTATCGCCTGCCCGGGGGGTGATGCTTTTTTTAACACAAATGGCAATGCTGGTATGGCTACCGCCGGAAGCGGAGATGTGCTAACCGGCATTGTCACCTCACTTCTTGCGCAGGGTTATACAGAAAAGGAGTCTTGCATTTTTGGCGTGTACCTGCATGGGTTAGCCGGTGATATAGCAGCAAAAAAAATGTCGCAGGAAGCAATGATTGCCAGTGATATAATTGAATGCCTAGGCGAAGCGTTTCAGCTAATCGCTACTTTCCCTAAAGAAAAATAATAAAAATTATTAAACTAAATTGATGATTTTAACTGACCCCATCTTAAAGAATGAAAGTTATTTTCCACCGAAAACTTTCTTCAAAATACCGGTAACCTGCGCAGCAGGATCTTTCCTGATTTTTTGTTCTTCTATACTGATATTGTAAAATAAGCCGCTCAAAGCTTTTTCAGTTACATAAGCTGTAAGATCTGTATTTACTTTATCCTTAGATATTTTATTGTATGTTGTAAAAACATCTTTCCAGTATTGGGTGGCATCAGTTTTTGTTAAAGAACTTTCTATGACCGGTCTAAATTTTTCTGTTAACTCAAGCGTAGTCATTTTCTTTAAATAATCTGTAGCTGCAAAATCACCTCCCCTTAATATTTGAAGGCCATCATTGATGCCCATTTTTGTAATGGCATTCCAGAAAATATTTCCAATGCCACTTGCTGCATCTTCGGCGGCACGGTTCATCGAAAGAATGGCTTTATCAACCATTTTTCCCATTCCAACACTGCGAAGGGTTTTTTCTACTTTTTGAGCTTCAGCAGGCATAAGAATTTTTATCGCTGCATCACCAAAAAAGCCATCAGCCAGGCTTAATTTTTTGGAACTATTATCAGCCCCTACACGCAAAGCTTCTTTTAATCCACTGATTATATCATCATTACTAAGGCTATTACCCTGGCCACCTGAATTAGTAATTATTTTATCCAAAGATGATTTACCGGTAGAATCTTGCTTTGTAACTTTTTTAAAACGGTCTTTAAGACTTTGGGCTTGTGTAGTAGAAAAAATAGCAGTAAAAATGAAAAGGATAATAGTGGTTTGCTTCATAGTATTTTTATTTGGTAAGCAAAAATAACAAGATGCCTTTTAATAATGGCTAAATAAGTTTTTACCTTTATCCACTTTAACAATTCGCTTTACATGCAGGAAATATCTATTTGGGAAGATGAAACTTTCTTTTGTAACCAGAATGTGATTATTACAGGAAGTGGTTTCACAGGTTTATGGAGTGCACTTCATCTTAAATTATTACATCCACATTATAGAATAACTATTCTTGAACGAGGCATTATACCAACAGGCGCAAGCACAAGAAATGCAGGCTTTAGCTGTTTTGGAAGCCCCTCAGAATTAATCGCTGATGCCCTTGAAATGGGCGAGGAAAATATGTGGCAACTCGTATCGCAGCGATATAATGGACTTAATGAAATACGTCATTTTTTTGCGGATGATGAAATTGAATATATTGCGTGCGGTGGCTACGAATGCTTTACAAAAGATGCTGAAAACTGGGCAACCTGTTTTAATAAACTTGAATGGCTTAATGCAGGACTTAACAAAATAACCGGCGAAGACCAGGTGTTTACCGTTGATGATGATAAAATTGCAGAATTTGGATTTGCAGGTTTTGACCATATTATTGCTAATAAACTGGAAGGTGCATTGCATCCGGGCAAACTCGTAAAAGCACTGCTACACAAAGTGCAGGCTTTAGGAGTACAGGTATTAACAAATATTGAAGTAATGCACTACCACGAAACAGACAACGAGGTAAAGGTTTTTACAAATACTGGTATTACTTTTATTACGAACCAATTGTTGCTATGTACCAATGCCTTTACCGGCCAACTCGTAGCAGGTATTGATATCATTCCAAACCGTGGGCAGGTATTAATTACAGGGCCAATAGAAAATTTAGCTTTACGGGGCACATTTCATTTTGATAGAGGCTACTACTACTTTAGAAACCTGGGAAACAGGTTATTGCTGGGTGGTGCAAGAAACACCGCATTTGATGAAGAGCATACACAAACAATGCAATCAACAACAGCCATTCAACAAGAGCTGGAAAATTTTATTACCGAACATATTTTACCCAATACGCCCTTTTGTATTACCGGCAGGTGGACAGGCATAATGGCAATGGGTACTGAAAAATCTCCCATTGTAAAGGCCCTTGGTAAAAATATTTTTTGCTGTGTACGAATGAGTGGAATGGGGGTTGCTTTAGCTCCGGTAGCGGCGAAAGATATTGTTAATTTAATGAACAAAACAGTACTATAGTTTTATGTTTTCATTTTTGATCCTGTATAATTTTTTATTCAAACTATTTCTTTTTGTTTTCCTGTCAACAGTTCTATGAGGAACATCGTTGTGTCACTCACTTGTACCGCATACCTATGGGGAGCTTTGCCTGCATTATATATAACCTGCATGAATTTTATTTTTCGAAAGGTAATTTAGTTTGAAAAAAAATAATGGGTGCTTCTGAAAATCTGGGAGTAAGTATGTAAGTAAGTATCATACTTTTATTACTAATTATTCTTTGGGAAAAGTTCCAAATTGGTATGACGTACAAGGGAGTGACACAACGATGATGACCATTGATAAAATGCTTGTCAAAAAAATTGTGTTTGCTAAAATGCAGATTTTAGAAAATGTAAAGTGTCTTAAATCCGGAGCACCAAAACCAAAGAGGCTAAAAATGCAAAACAGTTATCAACGCTTTTACAATTTAATTACCTTACTTGTAAATGAGTCTTTGCCATCTGTAATTTTTATGATATAAATACCTCCTGCTAAATTACCAAGATTGTGTGTAGTTTTTTGCTGGTTTAATTGAATGGTGTAAACACTTATTCCAATCGAATTAAAAATTCGCATTGTTTTAGGCGAAATACCGGTTGCAGATTTGCAGTTGATATTTAATATACTTTGAACCGGGTTTGGATATACTTTAGTTTCTGTTAAATTGGCTACCGGTTGTGTTACAGGTTTAGTTGTATCTGGCAATGGGCCACCTTGTGCTGCAGAACTATCACAAACAAATGAGGAAAGAAATGAATTACGGATATTGCCCTGGGCAAATAATCCCCGCATTTTTTTAGCCTGGCCTTTTGTAAATAAATTCATACAGGCATCATCAGAAAAATCCATAAAATTCATAAACATATCACCATTATTATCCGGTGAACATGTGCTCATTTTTGGAAAAACCGGACAACCAAAATTATATGATTGCTGTGTGGGTGTATCATCTACAAAATCGTCTCCACAATTGGTATCACCCCAGGTATGTGTTAAGCCAAGCCAATGACCGATTTCGTGTGTTGCTGTACGGCCTTTATTAAAAACAGGACGAACTTTTTCAATATTTCCAAATACATCAAAAGCAATTACTAACCCATCCTTATCTGCAGAAGCACCAGGAGGAGTTGCATAAGCCAAACTCCGGCCGCTTAATTTTACTACCCAAATATTCAGGTATTGTTTACTATCCCAGTATGCTGCTCCACCGGTAGCAACAAATTTCATTTCATCATCTGTTGTAAAAAAATCCCTGTTAGTATATCTTCTGTCTATACCATTTGTACTTTTTCCTTGTGGATCTACCCTTGCAAGGCAAAATTGTATCCTTGTATCTGCAGCTACAGATTTAAATGCAAGTGGTGTGTTTACTTTGTCATCATTTAACCTCCTGAAATCGTTGTTCAATACATTTATTTGAGATTTTATCTGGGCATCGCTAATATTTTCGTAAGCAGTTTTATATAATAAATGGATAACTACAGGAATGTAAATAACCTCATTAGCTGTGGTATCACGTAATGTAGCACTTGCGGTATTTTTTTGATTGATTTTGTTGGTTGCTTTCTGTAATCCTTTATTAAAGGTTGGATCCGTAATTTGGAGGTGGTTGGAATATTCTGTAGTACCACATAAACGCTGAGATTGTGCAGTGAATAAAAAACTGAAAAAAAAGAATAATCCTGATAAAAATGATCTCATAAATAACCTGTAACTGGTCCGGGGGCAAATACTTCAGTATGAAATATTTATTTCTACAGAGGGATTGGAAATAAAATTACAGGATAGAAGAAATTAAGTTGTGGAACTTTAAATAGGATAAGCGGAATAAAAGAAAAGAAAACTTCTGTCGTATAAACAGTATGAACCCAAAATGGGCAAATAGTGGAGATAGGTGGTTCAGAAGCATTTCAAAAGTATGCTAATTTTCCAAAGTGCCAAAATAATTTTATACCAGATGTTAAACATGGGTAAAATATATCTGGTCTTTCCTATTTTTGAAAACAAATAGAAATTCTTATAAATGAAAATAATTTCAGCATTTTTTGCACTTGTATTACTTGTTGCCTGTAACAATGATAAAACAAATGAAAGCACGGATTCAGAAGCAATAAAACCCACTACGGGAATTAGTACTCCGCAAATTATCAATCTTAATATAATTGGAATTTATGCCCACGATACAAGTGCTTACACCCAGGGCCTGGAAATTTACAACGGAAAAATGTATGAAAGCACGGGTGATTTTCAAAATTCATCTGTAAGGGTTACTGATATTAAATCAGGCAAGGTGATTCAGAAACATACTATGGGTACTAAAGATATCTTTGGCGAAGGAATTACCATTATAAATGATAAAATATACCAGCTTACCTGGAAAAATAACCTGGTAAATGTTTACGACATAAAAAATATAGACAACCCAATAAAAACTTTTACCTGGCCATACGAAGGCTGGGGTATTACACATCGCAATACTGATCTTATCATCAGTACAGGGTCTTCAAATCTTTATTTTGTTGGATCCGAAGATTTTAAACTAAAAAGTACCATACAGGTTACAGATAATTTTGGCCCCATAAACGGGCTTAATGAACTTGAATATATTGATGGATATGTTTTTGCAAATATTTACGGAAGTGATACAATAGTAAAAATTGATCCTGCGAACGGGCATGTGGTTGGGAGAATAATTTTAACCGGCCTCATACAGCAATATGCCAAAGATTACAGGCCAGACCAGGAGGAAGTTTTAAATGGAATTGCCTGGGACAGTGCAGGGAAAAAATTATACATAACCGGAAAACACTGGCCAAAGATGTTTGAAGCCCTTATAAATTAGATTGAATTTGAATTGCCAAGTGAACTGAACCCATATTTAAAAAGAAAAAATGCCAGCAGGCCAATTCCTATTGCCCCCAAAATAATAGCAAATATTTTCCACCATTGCTTTTTAGCTAAGGGTGGTTTTTCATTGAAATACACCGTCATTTGAACATTTGATGATTGCTGATCTCCAACCAATATTGAATGTTCTGCATTTTCCCTGATCACCCTTTCTGCAGCAACTGGCTGAAATAAAACAGGATCAACCTGAATCCCTGAAAATTTAATGGTGCCTTCAGCATCTTTAATAAAAGTACCTATCCCATTTAAAAAAACGCTGCCATCTTCATCAATTTTTTTTTGCAATAATTCCGTCATTGCAGAAAATTCATTAAATATTTTTTCGCCTTCTTGCTCTGCCAAAAAATCAATACTTACTGTTGGGGCAAAAATTTGGGAATGTAAAAAATCTGTTTGAGCCGGGCCAGGTACAATTTTAAGAGTACCAATACCAGGTAACCTGCATATTTTATTTTGAAAAAGAGTAGGCGCAATAATTTGGTACATTAGTTATTTGATATTTAAGATAACTTAACCTTTACAGGATATAAATTGAAAATAAAAATGTTTACGTTTTCAAACTATAATAACGGAGGGGATTTACAAAAGAACTTCAGGTTGCGGAAAAGTAACTGAGTTTTGAGTGTAGCTATTTTTAACTTTATTCCGGTAATTTTTAAATATGCTCATCCAGCGTAATTTCAAAACCCCGAGAATGCCTTCTTTTACAATACCCTTATTCATTTTACTGTCTCCCATCTGGCGGTCAATAAAAGTAATGGGCACTTCCTTTATTTGAAATCCCAATTTCCAGGCAGCAAATTTCATTTCAATCTGAAAAGCATACCCGACAAAAGTGATACCTGATAAATTTATTGTTTCCAATACTTCGTTGCGGTAACAAACAAAACCTGCAGTTGGGTCCCGTACCGGCATCCAGGTAATTAGCCTGGTATAGAGTGATGCACCTTTTGATAAGGCAATACGATTGGCTGGCCAGTTAGCTACGGCACCGCCTTTTATATATCTTGAACCAATAGCAACACCTGCACCTTTTTTACAAGCCAGGTATAAACTTTCAAGGTCAGATGGATTGTGTGAAAAATCAGCATCCATCTCAAAAATAAATTGATAACTCCTGGCAAGTGCCCATCTAAAGCCGTGGATGTAAGCTGTGCCCAATCCTAATTTATCTTTACGCTCTTCTAAAAATAACTGACCCGGGTATTTATCAATGAGTGATTTTACAATTAATGCAGTACCATCCGGAGAACCATCATCAATAATCAGGACATGATAGTTTTTGTGCAACCCAATAACGGCAGCAATGATGTTTGAAATGTTTTCTTTTTCGTTATAAGTAGGTATGATAACTAACTTTTCCAATAATTATTTCAGGTGTGTTTTTGACGAATTTACAAATTGTAGATTAAATCAACTTCACAATTTTTATACGAAATTTATTTAATTATTCTTTAACAGGGTACGGTTAAGTATTTCAGTTAATTTTTGCTTGGTGTGAAGCGGAAAATCCCCCCTCATCATCCAGTCATAATATTGGGGCTCAGCTTTTAATACATCCACAACAGGGCGGCCTTTATGCTTGCCAAAATTGAAAACTTCTACTCCCTTATCATCAAATAAAAAACGTCGGGCATAATCAACTATTTTTTCTTCCCCGATGCTCCCTAAAATCGAATCAATGGAATTGCCCAACTGGGGATAGCGCTTAAGCTGAGATAACAACACATCAATTGTGGCATTAACATCCGTTTCGGCTCCATGTGCATTTATTAATTCCTTCTCACAGTAATATTTATAAGCAGCAGTTAGGGTCCTTGGTTCCATCGTGTAAAATATATGCTGCACATCCACCATCCGCCGTGTACTTAGGTCAACATCCATTCCGGCCCTTAAAAATTCTTCCATCAGCATAGGGATGTCAAAACGATTGCTGTTATATCCACCCATATCGCAATTTTCAATAAATTGTTTCAGCTCATTACCGGCCTGTTTAAATGTTACAGCATCTTTAACCATTTCATCTGTTATGCCATGTATTTCTGTAGATTGAGGTGGGATAGGCATACCTGGATTAATCAATTTTCTTTTCACCTGACGGGTTCCATCAGGCAATATTTTAATTATGGCCACTTCAATAATTCTATCAGTAGAAAGGTTTACTCCGGTAGTTTCTAAATCTATAAAGGCAATTGGACGGGTTAAATTTAATGACATTTTAAAATTTTTGTATTTTAAGATTGATAACTAGCTAATATTTTATTTCTCTCATACACTAAATTTAGAAAAAATGAGTTTATATAGTCGCTGTTAGCAAACAAACCAAACTTTCTTCGTTAACGTAATTAATAGGCAAGATAACTTTTAAAAGTTGTAATGTTAAAGAATTGCGATCTAAAAAAAGGTTATATATCTTTGCTTGGCAAAAATAGAAATACTCAAATAAAAACCCCGGCAACATGAAAAAGATTTTATTATTTGCGATCATTATTACCACAGGTGTTATCATTTTATCTTCTTGCGGAGCAAGCAGAAGAGGCACAGGCTGCCCGATGGTTGCCAAAGTGGTGCATTAACATTTAAATAAAAAAATGAACTGGATAGCTTTAACGAAAGAATCGCAATTAGGCGAAATAAAAGACCACTCAAAAACAAAACCCCAGGTAATTTTTAAGCATAGCACCCGATGTTCAATTAGTGGTGTAGCTAAAAGCCGGCTCGAGAGGGGCACCCCTCCCCCAAATGTTGATTTTTATTTTCTTGATCTTATCAGGGACAGGGCAATCAGCAATAAAGTAGCCGAAGAGTTTTCAGTTTCGCATGAATCCCCACAAGTACTCCTTATTAAAAACGGCGAATGTGTTTACGATGAAAGTCATTCAGGAATTAGTATGACTGAAATTGAAGACCAGGTATTGAGTTGATACATCCGGATTTGTTTTGTCCTTCATTAATAACTGGATACTAAAATTTTTGTTTACAAACATTTGTATTTCATAGGATCATCGTTGTGTCACTCCCTTGTACCGCATATCTATGGGGAACTTTACCAGCTTTATATCCTTTGTATAACAGTGGGTTGCACCCACAATTATTTTATTTAGCAGTGGGTTGCACCCACAGTTATTTATATTCAAGCCTTTCAGGCTTGTTAATTAAATATTTATTTTATCATCTGGTTTACAATTTCCATTGCATGAACTACATACTATAAAAGCTGCTCCACAAAACCCTGGCTTTCAAATGGGCCTCCCTATTTTAGAATAACCTTATACATTGAAGCCTTATTGAGATTAACCCTATTTTCGTATATCATTCACTGAACCCTTTGTATGTATTGACGATATACGACGGGCAATAAAGGATTTTGAAAAGAACACAGCAATGAAAATAGCAACCATCATTTCCCGGATACTGCTTGGTTTTATCTACCTGGTTTTTGGCCTGGATTATTTCCTGCACTTTATTCCTTATCAACCAAATCATACAGGTAAGGTAGCCGCATTTAAAGAAGCCCTTGTAAGTGTTGGATACTTTTACCCTATGATAAAATCGATTCAGATTGCAGGCGGCATATCACTGTTGATTAACCGCTACGCACCCTTCTTTGCCGTAGTATTATTTCCCATTAGTTTAAATGTATTATTGTACCACACCATTTTAGTTCCGTCCGGTTGGTTAATGGGTGTTATACTGATTGCGCCCAACCTGTTTTTAGGCTATGCGTACAGGAAGTATTATAGTGGAATGTTTGTAAGGCGGGTGATTTTGTGAGGGGGAGTTCTTGAGGGAGGTAGGTTAACAAACAATAACTAAAAGCCGCCGGAAACAGCGTTTAATGGAGGCTTTTTTTGGGGCTTTTGGCTGTTATTCTAAATGTTTTGCGAAGTTGGTTATAGACCTCAAGATTTAAGTCTTTCTTAAAAATCTCTCCTTGTAACACTTCGGGCAAATTAATTCATGACCATTTACTCGCCAACCTTGTTTCGAAAATTTGATAGATGCTTTTAATTTTTCTTTCAGCGATTTTATTCCATTTGCCGTGGTGGAAATAACGTGTGAGTGAAAATTTTAAAAATTGAAACCATTGTTTACTTCGAATGGTTCGTGAGGAAAAGAACCATGGTATTAGGTATTTTTGTCTGAACTATGATTTATGTGATTGGTTTGATTGAGATGATTCGGCTTTTTTTCACACAAATCATCTCGATCAAAAAACTCACAGTTCAGCCAATTGCCTGGCACAACGTACCCGGCTATGCTAAAGCTTGTTGCAATCGATGAATGAAGAGAAAAGATGTAAGCCAGCCATCCACATCACGCAGGTAAAGAACCATATTGGTATATCGTACAAGTGTGCGACGCAACAATGCTGCCCATAGCTAGTTAGCCCGGACAAAAATTGTATTTACATATTAGTTGCACTTTAATGGTGAAGCGTATTTTTAATTACTTCCTCACCGATGGTTTGTGTGGGGGTTTAATTGCGCCTTACAACTAACTAAACCGGCTCACCTTCTGTAGCCGTTAATTTTTTAAAAGTGGCATACAAAGTATTTCTTATTGCAGATGCAGATTTATTTTCTATCACCCTTCCATCAATTTCGTACACGGGTGTAAGCTCACCCATGGTGCCGGTAATAAACACTTCATCAAACACAATGGTATCGGGCCTTTGCGCAAAGAAATACATCATGGCGGTAGAAATATTTCGTGGGCTACTCCACAAACAGATGCGTTTTGTATCCATTGTTGTTTTAAAAAAATTTAAAGTAATTGAAAGTAGCGGCCTCAAACTTTTAAAGCGCCTGACTGCTATTCACAACTTTATGCTATAAATTGGTTACAATAATTTGCTGCTGTTTAAGAAGACTTTTTAAAACTCTGCACTCATTACTTATTGCAAACTAAAATACATACTTTTTATATTATTGTCCGGGCAGAAGTATTTCAATTAAACTTTATTGGCGTCGCACTCTTGTACATTGTATCATTGGGGAACTTTACCTACGTTGTAATGAGCAAAATACCAGCCGTGCTTCCTTAGGTACTCTTTTACTTTTAAATATATGGCAGGGCTTTTACTTTGCAACTGGCCTTAGCATAGCCGAGAACATTGCGCCAGAAAAGTGCCTGGTATTTCCATCAACCAACTGTGGTAAAAAATTTATAGCACAACGATAAAGTAGAAAACAGTATTAGCATCAGGTGGTTTGGGAGGAAAGGAAATACGGCATTAGGGTTTGAAGGGAATTAATGTTTATATTTTAGCAAGACGACGCCCGTGTCAAATTTTTTGACTTCAACAAGCTTAAGATTACTGTAAGAATCTATACCTGGAAAAAGCTCCCTACCTCCTCCTGTAATAGTTGGGCATATTTGAAGATGATATTCATCTATTAAATTCGCTATAATCAAAGACTGGGCTAATGATATACTTCCCCATAACACCATGTTTTTACCTTCTTTTTCTTTTAATTTTTTAACCGCTTCAATCGCATCTCCTGGTATAACCTGTGCATCAGGCCATTTACCCCACGGGGCTTTCTTTAAAGTATTTGAAAATACAATTTTAGGGATGCTATTGAGTTTGTCGGCGATTATTTCAATATCAGTAGTTGCAGTTGGCCAAAAATTTGCAAAAAGCTCATAAGTTACTCTCCCCAATAAGATAGTGTCTATAGTTTCCAGAAATTTCAGCTGGTCATTATCTGCGTATTTATTAGCCTCCGTGGAGGCGAAAAAATCCAGCTTCCCGTTTTTATCGACTGCATAACCATCTACTGATAACCATTCTTCCAATATTAATTTTCTCATAAAACTTCAATATGATTAAGGGGTCAAATAAGCTTGCCGCTAACCAAATATAAGAACCTTATTACCACACCCAATTTACCAAAATAAGATTGCTCTTTTCATTATGAAAAATTTATATGATTTAAATGAAAGTTGTGGTTAGCAAAATTTTTACAGAGTCAACCTTTGGGTATCTATATTAAAACTCTTTTATTAATTTGCAAATAACATTCAAATCATTTATAACAATGAAGCCATCGGACAGAGTTATGGCCTGATGTAGCGTAGAATGAGTAAGAGAGCTATTATTCCTTTTCCACAATAAACGTTATAGGTTGGCGTCGGTAGGCATTGGCTGGTTTTCCCATTTTTATAGCCGGGTTCCATTTAGGTGATTTTTTTATTACACGGATCACTTCATCCTCCATCCCATATCCAAGATTAGTTTCCGCAGCAATATCTGCAATCTTCCCGCTTTTTGAAACTATAAACTTAATAATCACCTGGTAGGTTCCCAAAGACGCACCCTTCTTTACAGGTACACTTGTTTTTAAATTTTCAGAGAGATAGTTTATCCAATCTTCACCTCCCTCCTGAAAGAAGGCTTCTTTGGAGAATATAAAGTCTTCGAGGGTGTTGCCATTTGGGTCATAAGCATTTGTAATTTCTGCTTTAGTTTTTAAATTGTAGGTATAATGTACCCACAGTTTTCCATTGTTGTAATAATGGTATGTGTTTTTAAATTCGCCATTGTCATAAAAGTAGGTTGAATCTTCTGTTTGCCCATTTTCATAATACCGCAATAATACTCCAATTGGTTTTGCAAAAAGAGTGTCGGCATACGCAGATATACAATTCAGTTTTTTAGATTTCATCCAATAGGATGTACACTTATAAACGGTATCTTCTTTCACCATATCCGTATAAAAAAAAGCTACCTCCCTGGTTGTTTTGTTCCAGGAAGAATCAAAATACCTGGTAATAACAGACACCTGGGCTTGCGTGGATACAGCAGCAAAACAAAAAATGAGGGTGAGAATGGCGGGGCTTTGGCAGTTTTTTAATTTTATCATTTTGGTTGTAGTTTTTTAGGGTTGCTGTCTGACGGGCAGGGCTTGCTGCTGTGCTGGTTTTATAATATTCAGCCCGATACTGAAGCTCAATAAAATTACTGCTGATGAAGATAATAATAAAAGCTGAATAGAATTGCGTATGCCGGGGCCGCTGCTGAAAGCGAACAAAAAGCTGAGGATTAATTAGTGTGCAAGCAAAGGACCAAACCCAATGTTAGCGGGCCATTGTTTTGTCCATGGGATCATTTTAATTTTCTAGTTATCCCTGCAAGCACATTCGTGATGTTCGTTTGTATATGCAATACTTACTTTACAAAGATTTTCTAAGACAGGGATATTTATGTCTGACAGTTTCTTTACATAAATACAGGCTTTACTTATTTTGAATTTGCCTAAGTGGTCCAATAAATGTTTATTGTCTTGTGTTGGTGAAAATACATAAAGAGAAAATTCAGTTTTTCGGGGCGAAAAACCAATAAGAGGGCAATCTCCTTCGTGCCCACTTGCATACTTGTAATGATACTTGCCAAATCCAATAATTGTAGGCCCCCACATTTTGGGCTGAAACCCCGACCATTCGCTCATTAAGTCAATTAATCGAAAACTATCTGCTTTCTTTTGGTCATTGTTTACGAATGAGTTGATGAAATCAATGACACTAACTTCTGTTTCGGCAGTTTTATTTTTTGCCATAAGCTTAAAATTTTTGTCTGTTTATTGGTTTGTGGTGCCGCCCTTTACAATGCCCGCTAACACAAATATATATTTTATCAAACGCTATATTTCAAATTTTACCGATGTTGATTACCTGTCACTTAAAAGTTGTCTAAAAACAATTTATTTGTTAACCGGCTTTGGCATTTCATAGCAGCGACATTGGCGACGGTGCATTCAACTGTGTTAAAAATGACAACATTGGCATTATATCAAAGCCTGTAAAAGTAAATGTTCGTAGTCCGTAAGATTTGGCAGTTGCTTTACACGGCCCTTGAAAGTAATTGAAAGGATTAACAAATAACGCAGGTAAAGCTCCACATTGGTATGCGGTAAAAGAGGGCGATGCAACGATGATCCACATTGCTCTTTAGCCGGGACAAAAAATGTATTTACGAATATGTGGCCTTTAACGGTTAACGGGAATTTTTTAAATACCTTCTCCGCCTTTGGCCCGGCCCTCACGAAGCATGCAGCCACTTGCTGCCGGCTTAATAAAAACTCTTTCTATAGATTGAGCAAATGATATTCAAAACATTTATAACAACGAAGACAGATGAGGAAGTGATGCGCCTGATGGGGTGGGCATAGAGCAGGTATCACAGATAATGAAAAGAAAAAAAATCCGGAATTTATTGGTATTCTTGTGATCATTACTCAGTCATTTAGCAATGATTGGCCTGGAAAAAAGAAAGGGGACAGCGTGTTGAATATTTAGTTTTGGTACTATCTCCATGTCGTTATTTTTATCAAAGGAAGTGGTGCATGGCCGATTGACACCTGGCAGACGACAAATACCAATGAAACAAATAAAATGTATCTTTTTATTGTGAATTGAATAAAGTATTTTCTGTGGCAAATAAATTCAACTATACTGCAAACGCTCAGAAATTTTTTGCAAGGTTTCCTATCTTAACTTATATAAGTATCCAGGTAAATTTTTGGATAATTGCAAATATCTTACTGGCTGTTATTATTCATTTGCAATCGGCTTCTATTAGCCTGTCCCATAATTTACCTTTACCAGTAAGTTTAAATACCGCAATAATTATAGCGGTTACATTGGGTAGCTTATATGGTATCATCCTGGGTTTTATTGACATTTATCTCGATAGTAAATTTTACAGGCGGCAGTCACTAGGTAAAATCTTTATTTTCAAAACAACAATTTCTCTCATTGTTATTGGGCTTTTCTTTGGGTTGGTTCGATTTGCTTTTCTTCAGATGAACATATCCACCTCTTTTTATGTGAATAGTTTTGAGAACGGTTTCATGTATTGGAAATATCCCTTTTTCATTGTGGTGATTTATTATTTTTTCATGAACCTTGTTATAAGCTTCATTAACAATATGAACACCCAAAATGCACCGGGGGTACTTATCCCTTTATTGCTTGGCAAATACAGAAACCCCCGGGAAGAAGAAAGGATCTTTATGTTCATGGACATGAAATCGTCAACAACACTCGCTGAAAAACTGGGGCATTTAAAATATAGCGCTCTCATACGTGACAGTTTCATGGATATTAACCAGGCACTGCTTCCTTTTCGTGCAGAAATTTATCAGTATGCCGATGATGGAATTGTGTTAACCTGGAGAGCAAGCGAAGGGATATTGAACCATTACTGTATCCGGTTTTACTTTGCCTGCAAAAACCAGCTACTTGAAAAAAATTCATATTACCAGGAGCATTATGGCTTTAGCCCTCATTTTAAAGCAGGAATTCATATTGGCAAAGTTACTGTTGTAGAGATTGGGGATATTAAAAGGGATATTGCATATCATGGTGATACCATTAATACAGCCGCAAGAATTCAAAGCGTTTGCAACGAATACAATAGAGATTTCCTTATCTCCAGGAACTTATTGGATAAAATTGGAGAATCCCCAAGATTGCAAACAGAGCATCTTGGCATGATCCAGCTAAAAGGGAAATCACAACAAATTGAAATAGCAAGTCTTACCTGGCTTTAAGAGGAGTATCATTTTTAAACTTTTTAGGAAAACAGATCGGTAACATTAAATAAGGGTGCATTCCAAATTGTTGCCCCTTAACGAGTGTGCATCGACCACAGCTGCTGGCTGCCCTGGCTAGTGCCCTCACCAGCCAGCGACAATTACAAATGCACCCAAAATTAATAACACAGCTCCCTACATAAAACAATATTTTACTTACAAACAACCTATCCGGCATAATAAATAGTGCGTGCCAATCAAATGGCATTTTATTTGTATTATTGAAGTCCGAAGCATACAAAACAAATCATTCCCCAAAATGAAATCAATCTTCGTATTTATTTTATTCATCGCAAATACCTGTTTCGCCCAAAGGTGGCAGGCTGAATTATTGGTAGGTGTTTCCGGTTACAGCGGAGATCTTTCTGAACGTTATTTTACTCTAAAAACAATGAGGCCGGCAGTTAACCTCAACCTGAAATACAATGCCTTTGATAATTTAATTGTATTTCGTGCCGGCGTTGGTTACGGACAGGTTTCTGCTCATGATAAAGACAGTAAAGCATCAGATTATATTGACCGTAACCTCAATTTCAAAAGTAATATACTTGAAGGAAGTTTTTGTGTGGAAGTAAATATGTTTGGCCCCGACCGTTTTGACGGGTATCCTTATGCTTTTGCAGGAGCCGGCATATTTCATTTTGATCCCTACACTTTTGATAAAAACAATACAAAAACCTACCTGCAACCATTAAGTACCGAGGGCCAGGGCTTATTGCAATACCCCGATAGAAAACCATATTCGCTAACGCAGTTTTGCATACCATTTGGTATAGGCTGGAAGATGAAACTTACTCCACAATTTGACATTATTTATGAGCTGGGTTCCCGCTTGTTGTTTACAGATTACCTTGATGATGTAAGTACCAATTATGTTGACCCTGATATTCTTCTTGCTGAGCGTGGTGCAACAGCAGTTGAACTTGCTTATAAACGTATTAGTCCATCACCGGTAGTAGAAGGTCTCAAAAGAGGCAATCCAAAAGTAAAAGATCAGTATTATTTTTCCGGGATAAAAATTTTATATCATTTTGGGGGAAGATTAACCAAGGTGTATTAAATGATTTTTTGCTTCCAATTATTCGCCTTCGGAGTTACCTTAATCCATGAACTGATGGCTAATAAGTCAGCAACTATTTCAAGTCTTCCATCGCTACCTGGTCCATATCGGCAAAGGCCATATTTTCACCCGCCATGCCCCAAATAAATGAATAATTTGAACTGCCGCAACCACAATGAATAGACCAGGAAGGCGAAATAATTGCCTCGTGGTTGGCCATCACTACATGCCGGGTTTCCTGCGGCTGCCCCATAAAATGAAATACCCTTTGCTGCGCCTCCAGGTCAAAATAAAAATATACTTCCATGCGGCGTGTGTGCGTATGCGGTGGTACCGAGTTCCATACACTTCCATCTTTTAAAACAGTTAACCCCATTACAAGCTGGCAACTTTGTATGCCATGCTGGTGAATGTATTTATAAATGGTACGCTGGTTAGATGTAACAGCACTGCCCATATCAACAGGTGAAGCATCCTGCTTATTCATTAAACGGGTTGTATAATTTTTATGGGCCGGTACGGAGAGAAAGAAAAACCTGGCAGGGTTTGTTGCATCATCTGAATGAAAACTTACTTCCTCTGTACCCTTGC
>JANMVB010000395.1:0-6358 GCA_031392305.1 Ferruginibacter sp. | reverse complement strand
GCCCGCAATGGTGTATCAGAGCAAACAAGGCGGCATTCTATAATTGCATCTTTGCTCGACATGCCACATGTGGTAGTGGCCATCAACAAAATGGACTTGGTAAATAATTCGCAGGATGTGTACAATAATATAGTGATCGATTATTCAGAAGTAGCTGCCACACTGGGTTTAAAAGACATCACCTATATTCCCATCAGTGCTATCAACGGCGATAATATTGTACAGGAATCTCCTAACTTTCCCTGGTACGAGGGTAAGTCGCTGCTGCATATTTTAGAAAATGTAGAAGTAGCCAATGATATCAATTATACGGATGCCAGGTTTCCGGTGCAATATGTTATCCGGCCACAAACAGAGGAGCTGCATGACTACCGTGGATATGCCGGCAAGGTCATCAGCGGTGTGTATAAAAAAGGCGATGCCATCAGCGTGCAACCTTCGGGGTTACAAAGCACCATCAGTGCAATAGAAATTGGCGGTAAACCAGTAGATGAAGCATTCGCTCCGCAAAGTGTAGTGTTGCACCTGCAGCATGATATTGACATCAGCAGGGGAGATGTGATTGTAAAAACAGATAACCAGCCCACTGTTGACAATGAACTCGATGTATTGCTTTGCTGGATGGGTAATAAGCCATTGAAAGAAGGCAACAGGTACTTATTACAGATCAATAGCCGAGTAGTAAAAGCAGTAGTAAAGGAAATAGAATACAAATTAAATGTAAACTCATTGTTGAAAGAACCGGCACCTGAGCAGGCACAGTTAAACGATATCATCAAAGTAAAAATAAAAACAGCCTCGCCGGTACCCTTCGATTCTTATAAAAAATTAAGGGCAAATGGTGGCGCTATTCTTATTGATGAAACAAGTAATGTAACAGTTGGTGCTTGTATGATACAATAGCGGGTTTAGGGTTTTCGGTTTACTGTTTTAAGTTTTGAGTGAGAAAATAATATTGAAACAGTAAATGGAAAATAATCAGGAAATAAATATTTAAACCTGGCACAACACTAAACAGAAAACACTAAACAGAAAACGGAAAAAATGATTAACAATTTTATAAAAGAACTTCATACACATCACCAGCATTCATCCAAATCATTTCCGGATAAGGAGCTTGCAATTGAATTCATTGATGGTTTTTTTGAATTTTTATTTATACCCGAAAAACAAAAAAAGCTTTCCGAGTATGAAATGTCAAAAGAGTTTGAATCATACAAAAGTCATTTGTCAACATTGATTTATGATGTGGTTGCAGATGGTGAAAAAACGCAGGAAATAGCCAATAAGTTTTTTGAAGAAGTGCCGGGTATTTATGCTGCATTGTTAAAAGATGCAGCGGCTATTATGAGGTTCGATCCTGCAGCAGAGTCGCTGGAAGAGGTGCTGGTGGCTTATCCCGGCTTTTATGCAACTGCTGTGTATCGTTTCAGTCACGAGTTATGGAAGCAGGGCGTAAAAATTTTGCCACGTGTTTTTGCAGAATATGCACATAGTAAAACGGGCATTGATATTCATCCCGGTGCTGCAATCGGGGAGTCATTTTTTATAGATCATGGCACCGGCATTGTGATTGGTGAAACCACGGTAATTGGCGATCACGTAAAAATTTACCAGGGTGTTACGCTTGGCGCATTAAGTGTAAATAAAGATGAAGCAAAAACAAAACGGCACCCCACCATCGAAGACAATGTGATCATTTATTCGGGAGCCACCATTTTAGGCGGAGACACCACCATTGGAATTAATAGTGTGATTGGCGGCAACGTTTGGCTCACCAATAGTGTGTTGCCCGATTCAATTGTTTATCACAAAAGTGAAGTAAGCATCCGTGATAAAAACCCTTTGCCGGATGTTTTAAATTTTGTGATTTAGTCGAACTAGGCTTACAGATAATAATTTTTGTAAAAAGTATTTAGTAACAAGCATTTGTTTTTCATGGGTTCATCGTTGTGTCACTCACTTGTACTGAATACCAATGTGGAACTTTTATTACGTTTATAATTAGAAAAATCAACCGAATAAATAAAATTTTTAGGCATGCTGCAACTCGGTAATGTGTTGAAAAAGTAACACACACTGCCAAAATATAAATTAATAATAAACTCGATAATTAACAAGGCAAAACAAATAAATGAAGGCAAATAATATTTTAGAAACAATTGGCAACACCCCCCATGTCCGGATAAATAAATTGTTCGGCAGCAAACATGAAGTGTGGATGAAACTCGAAAAATCCAACCCTGGTTCAAGCATAAAAGACCGCATTGCTTTGTCAATGATTGAAGATGCTGAGCAAAAAGGGTTGTTAAATAAAAATAGCGTTATCATAGAGCCAACATCCGGCAATACCGGCATAGGCCTTGCATTGGTAGCGGCCGTAAAAGGGTATAAGATTATTTTAGTTATGCCCGAAAGTATGAGTGTAGAGCGCCGAAGGTTGATGGCTTTATATGGCGCTGAGTTCGTATTAACCCCACGGGAAAAAGGAATGAAGGGAGCCATAGAAAAGGCAGGTGAACTGGTAGCCGAAACACCCAACGCATGGATGCCACAGCAGTTTGACAATCCTGCAAATACAGAAATACACCGCCAGACTTCAGCAATAGAAATACTCAAAGATTTTCCGGAAGGCATTGATTATTTAATTACAGGTGTGGGTACGGGCGGGCATATCACCGGGGTTTCCGAAGTGTTAAAAAAGCATTTTCCTTCACTTAAAGTATTTGCAGTAGAACCGGAGTTATCACCCATCTTAAGTGGGGGCACGCCGGGTCCACATCCAATCCAGGGCATCGGAGCAGGTTTTGTTCCATCCATTCTCAACACAGGCATTTTAGATGGCATACTACAGGTAAGTAAAGAAGAAGCGTACAGCTATGCACAAAGGCTGGCAAAAGAAGAAGGTATCCTGGCGGGCATTTCAACCGGGGCCTCGCTTGCTGCAGTAGCTAAAAAACTTGCAGAGATCCCTGAAGGCTCAAAAGTATTAACCTACAATTACGACACAGGCGAAAGATATTTATCCATAGATGGGTTGTTTTAGAAAATTTTTTCTTTATGGTTTTCGGTTTTCAGTTTAGGGTTTACGGTTTAGAGTTTATTGTTTAGAGTAGGGATTAAGATTTACGGTATAAGAAACAGGGTTTGATTTTAGGAGTATTATTTTATTGTGTAAGATGATAAACATATAGCCCTGAAAGGGCGAAAAATCATAGCGTAGGGCAACGCCCTACGTAAAAAAAAAAGGCAAGCCCTGAAAGGGCGAAACATCATAAACATTTTTAATAAGCAATAATAAAAAAAAATATCTGACCATTCACCATTGACCATTCACCTTTCACGAATAAAACTGCAATGACACCAAATCAACATAAAGGAAAAGTAATATTAGCAGGAGCAGGCTGTGGCGATCCGGAGCTCATCACCGTAAAAGCTGCACGCTACCTTCAACAGGCAGATGTGGTATTGACTGATCGGTTGGTAAGTAAAGAAATATTAAATCAATATGTAAATAAAAACGCTGAAATAATTTATGTAGGCAAGCAATGCCGAAGGGGTTTTAGCACACCACAAAAAAGCATCAATGAATTGATTGTACAATTTGCACTTGAGGGAAAACTGGTGATGCGTTTAAAAGGAGGCGACGTTTCTATATTTTCAAATATCCTTGATGAACTTGAAGTGATTGTTGCCAATCATATTCCTTATGAAATAATACCCGGTGTATCGGCTGCCATGGGGGCGGCCGCCTGCACCGGTATTCCGCTTACTGCACGGGGATATTCCACAGCGGTCCGCCTGCTTACTTTTTACAAATCCGATGTAGTATCTGATGAATACTGGAAAGAACTGGCCGAAACAAATGATACACTTGTATTCTACATGTCGTCTGAAACATTGGATGGGGTGGTTGCAAACCTGGTAAAAAATAATATTGCACCCGATAAATTACTGGCAGTGGTTGAGCAGGCAACTACTCCTTTTCAAAACGTTCATATTGCTGATCTGAATGAGTATGAACAAAAACTAAAAGGCAAAACTTTTGCTTCCCCAACCCTGGTTATCATTGGAAAAGTAGTGGCACTGCATGAAAAATTTGCCTGGCTAAAAAATGCGTCGGCCCAGGGGGAATATTTTAAACCGGATGAGGATATTATTTTTGAAAACCTGGTAAAAGAAGAATTAAAAACTTCTTAACTTACTGGTTTGTAATAATTTAAACAGAAATCACAAAAACGAAAACAGAAAAAAAGCAACGATGTTAGGAGATTCAAAATTTAAAATATTTCTCGATCTGATCAATACCGCCAATAAGGACGAGTTGATTTGGATGAATGGATATTTGAATGGTGTGGTACAGGGCCAGGTTGCAAAACCAACAACGCCTGCATTGGATAGCGTTCCGGCTGTTAATAAAATAACCATTGTGTATGGTACTGAAACCGGCAACTCTAAAAGGCTTGCTACTGATTTTGCATCAAAAGCAAAGCAGCAGCACATACATGCCAAAGTAGTAGGCATGGATCAATATCGCTTAACTGATTTGCCAAAGGAAGAATATTTATTGGCAGTCATCAGCACACAGGGTGAAGGCGAACCACCCGATGCAGCAAAGAAATTTTACGATCATATTCACCAGAATGGATTTAACCTTAACAAATTAAAATACAGTGTACTCGCCTTGGGTGATACATCCTATCCTTTATACTGCAAAACAGGGGAGGAGGTTGATGAGCAATTAAATAAACTCGGTGGGGTAAGGATAGTACCCTTACAGAAATGTGATGTAGAGTACGAGGATGATGCAAATGGATGGTTCAATAATGTATTGCAACAATTAAGCAGTAAAAAGGAAGAAACTCTTATCCACGCTGCACCAGCTATAGTAGCAAAAAAGACCGGAAAACAAAAATATACCGGCAAAATACTTACCAGCATTAATTTGAATGACAGGGGTTCAAACAAAGAAACCTTTCATATAGAAATTGAAGCTAATGGTGTGGAATATCAATGTGGGGATTCTATCGGCATTGTGCCCGAAAATCCTGCAGCGGTAGTTAAAGCCATCATTGCAGCAAGTGGCGCAGATGCAAATAAAATAGTAGTTTTTAAAAATGAAGAAGTCACCATTCATGAGCTTTTAAAAAGTAAGATAAATGTGATTCATTTAACGGAACGGTTGGTAAAGCAGTATGCCGAGATTGTTCAGCAGGAAATACCCGCTACAAGAATGAATCTGGTTGACTTACTAAAACTATACCCGGTAAAAAATGCAGCACAATTTGAATCGATCATTTTGAAAATGAACGCTATCTCTCCAAGGCTGTACACCGTCGCATCATCACCTGCTGCTCATGAAGGAGAAGTGCATATTGTGGTAGTAAAAGATGAATATATCGTCAACGGCGAAACGAAGACCGGATTGTGCTCAGGTTACCTCAGCGAACTGAAAATAGAAAGCCATCAACACTTTTTTATACAGCCTAATAAACGTTTCCGTTTGCCGGCGCAGGACAAAGATATTATTATGGTTGGCCCTGGCACCGGCATTGCAGCATTCCGCTCTTTCATCGCTGAGAGAGATGCCACTGGTGCTACAGGAAGAAACTGGTTGTTCTTTGGTGAGCAACATTTTGCCACTGATTTTTTATACCAGACAGAAATACAAAACTGGTATGAAACAGGCGTGCTGACAAAAGTAAACCTTGCTTTTTCAAGGGACCAGAATGAGAAAATTTATGTTCAGCACAAAATGCTGCAACATGCGGCGGAACTATACCAATGGCTGGAAGGCGGTGGCTATTTCTTTATATGTGGTAAAAAAGATCCGATGAGTGTAGATGTAGAAAAAACCTTGTTGCAGATCATTGCAGAACATGGTAAAAAAACCGGTGAGGAAGCAAGAAAATATTTAGAACAAATGGAAGAGGAGGGAAGGTATGAGAAGGATGTGTATTAATCTTTGTTGATGGTTGATGGTTGATGGTTGATGGAATTGGTTTGTAAAGATAAAATCAATAATTCATGATGTGATGGTAGCAATAATTATACTTGTGAAATTTGAAAACACATAACACAATTAAAGCACAACAGAGATAAAATGTACAAGAGTGCGACGCCATTGAAGCTTAATAGTAATTCAGAAGTTCAGTCAAAAAATCTACTTTTCAAAAAAAATAGTATCAAAAAAACCATTAGCTGTTCGCAAACTCCCTTTAGGGGACGGGGGCAAAAGGGGTAAAATAAATAAATCAATGTCAGAAAAATTATCAGCGATAGAGAAAATAAAAGTAGCCAGCAATGCGCTCAGGGGAAGCATTACCCAAAGCCTGCAGGATGAAATTACCGGCGCCAT
>JANMVB010000318.1:0-4216 GCA_031392305.1 Ferruginibacter sp. | reverse complement strand
GGCAGAACAGTAAAGGGTATCAATTTCGAATCAATACGTGATGCTGGTGACCCTGTTGAGCTGGCAGTATTATACTCAGCACAAGGTGCTGATGAATTGGTTTTTTTGGATATTACTGCCACAGTAGAAAAGAGAAAAACGTTGGTTGAACTGGTGAAAAGAGTAGCGGCACAAATCAATATTCCATTTACAGTGGGTGGTGGTATCAGTGATGTTGAAGATGTAGCGCTGCTGTTACAAAATGGTGCAGATAAGGTTTCTGTAAATACGGCTGCTTATAAAAACCCCGCTTTAATTAGTCAACTAAGCAATGAATTTGGAAGCCAATGTGTAGTGCTGGCTATTGATACAAAAAAAGAAGCAAATGGTGAATGGTATGTTTACCTGAATGGTGGACGCACAAAAACCGATACAAAAACGGTTAACTGGGCTAAGCAGGCTGTTGACCTTGGTGCAGGGGAAATATTATTAACTTCTATGAATAACGATGGAACTAAAAATGGTTTTGCATTGGATATTACTGCAACACTTTCAAATAAGTTACCGGTGCCGGTGATTGCCTCCGGTGGGGCAGGCAGTGTAGAACATTTCAAAGAAGTTTTTGAAATCGCCAACGCAGATGCAGCATTGGCAGCCAGTATCTTTCATTACAAGGAAATTGAGATTCCTGCATTAAAAAAATATTTACACACCCAGCTTATACCTGTTAGAATATAACTACCATGATGACAATTGACTTTCATAAATACAATGACGGCCTGGTACCGGCAATTATACAAGATGATAAAACAGGTAAGGTATTGATGCTGGGTTTTATGAATGAAGCAGCCTTAGTAAAAACCCAGGAGTTGCAGCAGGTTACATTTTTCAGCCGCAGTAAAAACAGGTTATGGACAAAGGGGGAGGAGAGTGGTAACTTTTTACTGTTAAAAGATATCAGGATAGATTGCGACAATGATAGCTTGCTGATAAAAGTAACACCAGTTGGCCCCGTATGCCACACAGGTGCTGATACCTGCTGGAACGAAATTAACAGCAATGATAATTTCCTGTTTGAATTAGAAGCAATCATCAGCGAAAGAAAAAACAACCCAACCGAAAAATCATACACCAGTTCTTTATTTGAAAAAGGCATTAATAAAATTGCACAGAAAGTAGGAGAGGAAGCTGTAGAATTAGTGATAGAAGCAAAAGATAATAATGATATTCTTTTTAAAGATGAAGCTGCAGACCTGTTGTTTCATTATTTAATATTGTTACAGGCTAAGGGCCATACGCTCAGTGAAATACAGGATGTACTGATAAGCAGGCACCAGAAGAAAGTGCAGTAATAATTTTTTATGTTACAACGCAGGTAAAGATCCACAATGGTATGCCGTACAAGGGAGTGACACAACGATGATCAGGAATGATATAATGCTGGTTAAAATAATTTTCTCCACGCTTACACCCCCGGCCCCATCAATTTACGTTTTTGTAAAAGATATTCTTCCTGGGTAATAGCTCCTTTCTGCACGAGGTCAAAAAGTTTATGCAACTCATCTGCAATCATTTGTTGCGAGGGCTGGCTGCCAACATTATTTGCAGCGATGGCACGGGCAAGTTGTGTAGCCTGGTTGGTAATCTGTGCCTTCTTATATTCTTCCTGTGCATGGGTGATGGTATCCTTCAATAATTTGGGATGATGTATTAACTCATAAGTTGTTTCGCCCATTTCTGCGGCGGTTTGTATATCCACATTTCCATAACCAAACAAGCGCCCCCACAGGGTTTGATCGTACTCTACATTATTAATTTTATCCAGCGGGCTCTCTTTAGAATAGCGGCTGAAGAACCCTGATTCGTCCACCACCCTCAGGTTGGTTACGCACCATAAATTATTTTTCCAGTTAAGGTATTCATACATCGGGTACAATGCAATTACAAGTGTAATGATAAAACCGGTATTACCCGGTACCAACCATATTAATAAGACCCCTGCCAGCAACCACACAAATATGGGCAGCAAAAGCCTTACCCAATGCTGCCTGATAATGATCAATATTTTTTCTTCTTTTTTTAATACTGTTCTCATGATATGGTCAATGATAATTAATAATTGAATAATGGATAATTGATAAATGAAAATGGATAATCAACTTTTTAAGTGGTAAAAAGGAATGAGTTATAAATCTACAATAATTAGATTTCTCATTTTCCAACTCATCACTCATCACTCATTACTCATCACTCACTACTCATTACTCATTCCCTACCAAATATTTACCCTCACACTATCTGGAACAAATAATTTATCTGTTGGTTTTATATTAAAGGCTGTGTAATACTCAGGCACATTTACAAAGGGGCCGTTCACCCTGTATTTGGCAGGTGAATGTACATCTACCATTAACTGGTTTTTTAACGACGCTTCTGTCGGGTAGCCCATCCACCCTAACGCATAGCCTAAAAAATAACGTTGCAGTGGTGTAAGTCCCGCTATCTTTTCATTCTTCTTGTATTGTTCCGTTTTTTTAAAAGCATCCAGGCCAATTAATATTCCGCCAAGGTCAGCAATATTTTCGCCTAATGTGGCCTTACCGTTTATATGGCTGCCGGGTAATGGTTCAAAATTATTGAACTGGTTTACCATCACATCAGCACGTTTTTTAAATTCTGTTTCATCGCTTTTGGTCCACCAGCTTTTAAGGTTTCCCTTTTCGTCAAACTGCCGGCCTTCATCATCAAAGCCATGTGTAATTTCGTGGCCGATGGTACTTGCACCGCCATAGCCATACACGGTTGCGTCATCAATTTCTTCATCCTTATAACCCGGAATTGTAAAGATACCTGCTGGCAAAACAATTTCGTTATTGCTCGGATTATAATAAGCATTGTAAGTTTGCGGCGTCATATCCCAGTCATCCCTGTCAACAGGTTTGCCCAGTTTATTCATCTCATAATTGTGCCACCACTTTGTTGCATTCACTACATTTTGAAGGTAGCTTTCTGTGCCAATTTCCATGGCAGAAAAATCTTTCCATTTATCCGGGTAACCAACTTTCTTTTTTACAGAAGCTAATTTTACCAATGCTTTTTGCTTGGTACTATCACCCATCCAGGTAAGTTTTTTTATTCTTTCGCTGTAGGCATCTTTCACTGCTTCTACCATATCCTCATAACGCTTCTTTGCCTTTTCGTTAAAAAATTCTTTTACATACAATTGCCCAAGCACTTCACCCATTGCATTTTCTTCTGCCCGTATAACCCTTTTCCAGCGGGGCTTACGCTCTTTGGCACCCGAAAATAATTTGTTGAATTCAAAAGTTTCCTGGCCAAATTTATCAGGCAGTGTTTCAGCAAATCTTTTTACCAGGCGGTAACGCATCATCGTTTTCCAGGTGTCGATTGAAGTGGTTTGTAATACCTTATTAATCTCTTTATAATATTCCGGCTGGCCAACAATTACGGAATCAGTTTTGCCAATGCCATTTACCTGCATATAATTATTCCAGTCAACCAAGGGGGCCAGTTTTGCAAGGTTACCAATCGCCATTTTATTATAATTTGCATAAGGGTCCCTCAGGTCTTCCAGCTTGCGGTGTACTTTAGCCAACTGCAATTCTACTGCATAAATTGCTGCTGCTGATGCCTTAGCTTTTGCACTGTCATCGCCAATCATTACGAGTGTGTTCACAATATTTTGCAAATAGGCTTTGCGGATATTTTCTGTAGAAGAATCCGTTTTAAAATAATATTCCCTCTCCGGCAAACCAATTCCTGCCTGCCACATTTGCAAAGCATTTACTTCGCTGTTTTTTGCGTCCTGACTCACACCAAAACTAACCGGGCCATTCACACCCAGCACATCAAGTTCTGCAAAGACAGTTTGCATCGTTTTTATATCAGTAACCGCCGCTATTTTATCCAGGTAAGGTTGCAGGGGTTTTATTCCATTGCTTTCAATTTTTGTGGTATCCATGGCCGTTAGCCAGAAGTCACCAATCTTTTGGGATGCTGTTCCTTTCGCCGCTTTTTCTTGGGCCGCATTTTCACTCAGGTCCCGCAGGCGCCGGGTATTTTCTGCAATCACACGGTTGCCAATACCCCATTGGCTTTCCTCTGCCGGTATCGGGTTGGCTTTTATCCAGCCACCGTTGGCATACATAAAAATATCATCGCCGGGCTTAATGGTTGTATCTAAATTAACCGCAAGCACATCGGCTTTTTTAGTTAC
>JANMVB010000162.1:0-1625 GCA_031392305.1 Ferruginibacter sp. | reverse complement strand
GCACTGGTCCTGGTCATTCAGTATTTATGCAGCTTTTGCACTCATTATCTGGATACAGGTGGAAACAATTTTTATTCAAGGCGTAGGTTGGCTGCAAACTTTTTATATGCTCTTTTCTATCCCATTAATATTTTTTGGTCTCTTGCCCCAGGTTAGAAATCTATATAAAAAATAATTTCAATTTACAATTACCGCTGATGGCACCATTGTACATTCCAATGATTTTTCGGTAAACGAATCTATACTCACCGGCGAGTCATTATCGGTTTACAAAGACAAAACAACAGTCGATAATTTAATTTACAGCGGCACAACCGTTGCCAGCGGTTTATCCATTGCTACCATTACAGCTATTGGTAATAATACGAGGCTTGGTAAAATTGGTAAAAGCTTAGAGCGCATAAAAGAAGAAAAAACACCATTAGAATTACAGATTAACAATTTTGTAAAATGGATGGTGGTTGCCGGGGCCATTGTATTTATAATTGTTTGGATAATAAATTATTTCCGCACGTACAATGTACTGGACAGTTTGCTGAAAGCACTTACCCTTGCCATGAGTATTTTGCCTGAAGAAATACCCGTGGCATTTACAACTTTTATGGCACTGGGTGCATGGCGGCTGATGAAATTGGGTATTGTAGTAAAACAAATGAAAACAGTGGAAACACTGGGCAGCGCAACGGTTATCTGTACCGATAAAACAGGCACAATCACTGAAAATAAAATGAGCCTGGCAAAACTTTTTGTGCTGTCTTCACAAAAAATTTCCGATGTTGAAAGTACATTAAATGAGGATGAAAAAAAACTCATCAGCCTGGCAATGTGGGCAAGCGAACCAATCCCGTTCGACCCGATGGAAGTGGCTTTACACCATGCTTATAGCAAATTTGCAGTGGCGGATGAACGGCCAAAATACAAGATGATCCATGAGTATCCGTTGGATGGCAAACCACCAATGATGACGCATTTGTTTGAGGACGATAACCAAAATCGCATTATTGCGTCTAAAGGGGCACCCGAGGCATTGATGAATATAGCCAACTTAACAGCACCTGAAAAACAACAGATAGAAACTGCTATTGAAACGATTACAACCGAAGGCTACCGTGTGTTGGCTGTAGGTGAAGCAAACTTTAATGGTAATAATTTTCCTTCAACACAACAGGAATTCAAACTTACATTTAAAGGCATTGTTGCTTTTTACGATCCTCCAAAAGAAAATATTCAACAGGTTTTAAAAGATTTTTAAGCAGCAGGCATCTCTGTAAAAATCATTACCGGCGACAACTCCGCTACCACTGCGGCCATTGCCAAACAAATTGGATTTATAGGTTATGATAAAAGCATAACCGGTGATGAGCTGATGAAATTATCAGCAACCGAATTGCAGGAAACTGTTATGGCAACGAACGTATTTACCCGGATGTTTCCCGACGCTAAATTAAAAATTATTAATGCCCTTAAAGCAAAGAAAGAAATTGTAGCAATGACGGGTGATGGTGTAAATGATGGCCCTGCACTTAAGGCCGCACATATTGGTATTGCCATGGGTAAAAAAGGAACAGAGATTGCAAAACAGGCTGCTTCATTAATTTTAGTGGATGACGATTTATCAAAAATGG
>JANMVB010000305.1:0-10265 GCA_031392305.1 Ferruginibacter sp. | reverse complement strand
TATCGCTATCCACACCAGTTTAGCGGCGGGCAACGCCAGCGTATTTGTATTGCAAGGGCATTGGCGCTTAATCCCTCCTTCCTGATATTTGATGAAAGCGTGAGTGCGCTTGATGTAAGTGTGCAGGCGCAGGTATTAAATTTATTAAACGATCTTAAAAAAGAGTTTGGGTTTACTTCCATTTTTATTTCACACGACTTATCGGTGGTGCGTTATATCAGCGACCGAATAATGGTAATGCTTAAAGGAAAGATTGTGGAAGAAGGCCCGGCAGATGATATTTACTTTTCTCCCAGGGAAGCCTATACGCAAAGGTTAATTGAATCAATTCCGGGAAAAAAGAAAGCAATAACCGGATGATGAAAATGCTGAAGTAAGAAAATTTTTTGTTGCAGTCGGGGAGTTTTGTGACCAGTAAAATTTTATATTTTTTGTCCTGGCTATGAAACAATGGGCATCATCGTTGTGTCACTCACTTGTACCGCATACCATTGGGGATCTTTACCCGCATTATATAAAAAAAGACATCAGCAATAAACTAAAAACAGAAAACAGAAAACCAAAAAAGGCAAACGGAAAACAATAAACTTAATCATCATTATCATCTCCCCTGTTGAACCGATACATATTGTTGTCAGATTCAAAATAATTCCTGGCACTTTTCCGAAAAGTAAATTGCAATTTTTTTAACTGTTCCTGCAATTGTGGTGCCTGTAGCTTGCCCTCCTTCAATTTTTTATCTGTCATCAATGCAAACTTATCATCAATACTTACCAATTTAATATTTTCCGGTTGCAACCCACTGATGCCAATTTTCCAGTCATCGCCTTTTTTTAAGCGGTACTTAAAAAAATAAACCCAGCCTTTTTTGCTTTTATAGGTTGTAAAATATTTTGTAAGTAAAGCAATCGAATCAACCCCGTTTTTTTTATCAGTAATCAATACACTACGGGCAATATCCACCTGGTTATTATATTTGGCAGAAAACCGGTTTAGTTTATTGATACTTTTAAGTGACTTATAAAGTTTTGCCCTCCACAAATCTTTTTGTGCAAACCAATGAATGGTGCTGTCAGGCACAGGTTTATTATTGCGCAATAAAATTTCCACGGTGTTTAACCTTAAGGCATCATCTTTTGATAGAAGCAGCTTCTCAAAAAATTTGGGCACATTGGCATTGCTGTCATAAAAGGGCATTAACAAAATGGCGTAATTATTTATATCGTTTGATGCATCATTAATGGAATAGGTACGCTGTGGCTCATCTTCGTTGTTGTCATTTTTATCTTCAGATATTTTCTTTTCATCTTTTCCCTGCTGTTTTTTCAGTTCTATTTTTGCATCAAAATAAATCTTGCTATAATAATTTTCTAATTGTGCAGGTTTAATAAAGCCACTATCTACAAGGGTTACCAGCAATGATATTACCGGCTTCTTATAATCATCCACACTTGCCAACTGCAATAATTCAGGATATAGCATCGCTGCAAGTTTCAACGAATCTGCCAGGTTGATGAACATGCCGGAATAGTTGTAGTTGTTATCAAAAAAAGGCGGGTCCTGTAATATTAATTCTTTAAAAAGTTTGATAGCCTCCTGGCTCTTATGACGTGCCAGTGCCTTCATCACCTCGTTTTGAAAAATACTGGTATCACCTGCACTTTCATATATTTTTTTGAGATAGTTAACAATTACTTTTTTTGTAGAATCTTTTATATAACCCAATTCTGCAATCAGTTTTGTTTTGCTTTGAATATAATCTTTGCCTGCCGGTAAATTTTTGATGGCAGCTACAATTTTTGGGGCCCCTTTTTCCCCATAATAAATATTGCTGATTTTTTGCTGTGCTATGGAATGTGTTGCACTATCCTTACTAAACAGGTCGTTAAAAAAATGATCGAGGTTGTCAGCAAAAATATTCTTCCCATCTTTATTTTCTTGCGGCGCAAAGCTCGAAAAAAACTGGTTGATAAAACCGCTCTGTATGTTGAGTGTATCGCTTAGGGTAACAATGCTGTACATATAATTACCATTCAGCAAAATCATCCGATTGATTACCCTCGAAGAACCGGTATACCTTAAACTAAACCGATAGCCACGTACTCCATTAGTTAAAAGAAACGAATCTTTGCTGGCAAGTGCCAGGTCATTTTCATCATAATAATCAGCAACTTCATTTGCCCAGAATTTTGCAGAATCTTTTACTGTATAATATTGTGGATATTGCTGGATACTCACCCCAATTGCTTCACCGGTAGAATCACTGCTGAACAAAGCATTGCGGCTTTTAGGCCAGTAACTGTTGTAGTTTGAATATGGGTTGTTGATAGCAATATCAGCCGTTACTTTTTCAAGTTTTGCCCTGTAAGCTTCATCCAGTTCCGGGGCCACAGGTGTGGTCACAGAAAAACGTAAAAAAGTATCAGTGTATTCATTTTTGCTGGTGTATTTGTAAGGGGTAAATCGAAATGAATTAAAAAAATCAGCGAAATCATTTTTTATATTTTTACTGCGAACGGCAACAGTATAATAATCCGGCCCACGTATAATATAACGGGCTGTTATTACGCTGCCATCTTTCATCAATTCTTTTACATCCAGGCAAGGGTAGCCCTGCCAGTAATTAAGTTTTCTTTGAAGTTGCCTGTCAAAAAAATCCGGGGAACGAAATGATTCTTCTATGAGTTTTAAATCAAAAGAATCTTCTTCGAGGAACTTGAAATTATAAACACTTTTTTTAAAGATGAGGTATGCATCCCCGGTAGCTTTATCGGTTGTTTGGTACTCCCAACGGTTTATTCCGTCGCTCATACTGGTATTAAAATTTTCGTGTGGTGTTTGTGGCAGCTTAACTGAAAATCCACCCTGCGCAGGCGTGAATAAATAACCAACCTGCCGCTGCTCTTTAAATTGGATGGAGTTAAAAAACTGGGCTGCTTCTTTTCCATCCACATAATTTTCTTTGCCGCTCATTTTAAATACCAATACCTCAAATGGCGTTATGAAAATATTGTATCGTTGCAGATCGCCACGGCGTGTTCTGTTTGTGATATCAAATCCATTATACCCATTTTTTTCTATCGCTACTTTTTTCAGGATTTTACCTGGAATATTTTCATATAAAAAACTATCAATTTTTTTCTGAATTACATCTTCAGTTTGCCCCAGAAACGATGCATAAGTTTTTACCCGGGTTACCAGGTAATAGGCTCCGTTGCTCATATCAGAATACTGCCTTCTGTCAAGCCGTTGGTATTCGTCCTTCATTTTAAATAAAGGGCCAGGCATGCTCACACTGTAAAAACCATCATCTGATTTTACCTGCGAAAAAACAACCGGAACTTTCAACTGGTCGGTTTCTTCTTTTTTAGCCGCATCCCTGTTGGTCATTTTTATGGGCCTTAGTGTATAACCCATCTTGCGCAATAATTCAATAATGCCCCGGGGGCCGGCAAGGTGTGCTGCACCCACCCCAACAAACAAACTGTTTTTTTTAATGATGGTATCTATTGAGCTGGCTTGGATCTCATTTCTTTTATAAAGAAATTTTTCCCTGAATGCTTCCGACCGCTCAGTCATCATATCCAATGAATCCATCAGGTCGAGATCACCGCTGCGGTATGCGTCCTGAATTTTTTGAAATATATCCCTGTATGATTCTCCATCCGTGTCAACAGTTTTTTTCTTTTTTTCTTTGGCCATGTCAGCATAAGCTTCCAACACTACTTTTTCAGTTTCATAATAGTCTTCAACACCTGCCGATCGCTTACCTAATTTTTTCCCTGTTTGAAAAATGTACAAGTCCAAAAAAGTATCTTCCTCAAAATCTTCCCTGGCTTTATAACTCCGGTATAATAAACTATTAACTACAGTAGGTTCAGTGCTAAGGGCTGTCTTAAGCTCGGTATCAAAAGTTTTTATGCTAAAGGAGTTTTCCGTTAAAAAATCTCCGACAGGGGGCTGTATAAAATCCACATAGTTTTGTTTAAGCCGGTCCATATTTACCATTTGGCCCTGCCACAGATCGGGGTTTAATTCAAGCGCTACAGCATCCACATTTTTCATTGCATAGTAAAAAGAGTCGCTTAAATGAAATACCATTTTGCTGCTTACATGCATGGTACCAAACAGGTAGGAAGGTTTTGCCTGGCCCTTACTGGTAATTTCCCAAAAAAGGCTTGGGTATTTTTTTGGCTCAGTTTTCTGGCTGTAGATATTTCCCGGGGAAAATATTATTAGTGCAGTTATCAGTAGCAGGTATTTCATTCTTCTCATATTCTTTTCATTAAAAACGGCTTTCCTATAAAGATGCATAGAAGTAAACATATCACAAAATAATCCACGGCTTATTAACGCATTTTTGCCATACTTAGTTGTTGAATCAGCAAACCCATTTATTAAAAGCTTAAAATTCCCTAAAATCCATTAGCTTTGCGCTCTTAAAAATCATGCCGTAACATGATAAGTGCCCCAAAAATTCAGGGCTACATATCTCTGTAACACTTACAGTACAAGGCCTGGTTCTCATAAAAAAATTTATTGATAAACATGAAATTAAGCCAGTTTCGATTTGACCTCCCTCTTAATCTGATTGCCCAAAATCCTACCAAGAAAAGAGAAGACAGCCGCATGATGGTGATTCACCGTAAAACAGGTGAAATTGAAAACAAAAATTTCCGCGACATTATTGATTACTTTAATGACAAAGATGTAATGGTAGTAAATAACACCAAGGTATTTCCTGCCCGTATGTATGGCCGCAAGGAAAAAACCGGTGCTAAGATTGAAGTATTCCTGCTGAGGGAGCTGAACAGATCAAACCGTCTTTGGGATGTAATTGTTGATCCGGCCCGTAAAATACGGGTAGGTAATAAATTATATTTTGGAGATAACGATGAGCTGGTTGCTGAAGTAATTGACAATACCACCAGCCGTGGCCGCACCATTCGTTTTTTATGGGATGGTACAGAAGAAGAGTTTAGGGTAATGCTCGATTTTATGGGTGAAACACCTTTGCCAAAATACATTAAGCGTAAGCCGGATGAAGAAGATAAAGAGCGGTACCAAACTGTATATGCAAAGCATGAGGGTGCTGTTGCTGCACCAACCGCAGGCTTGCATTATAGCAAGGAACTCATTAAAAGACTGGAGATTAAAGGCCTTCGTTTTGCGGAAGTTACCCTGCACACAGGATTAGGAACTTTCAGGCCGATTGAAGTGGAAGATCTTAGCAAGCATAAGATGGATGCAGAGTATTATAATATTGATGAAACTGCCTGCCAGATTGTGAACAAAGCTAAAACGGATGGCAAAAGAATTTGTTCTGTTGGTACCACTACCATGAGAGCGATGGAGTCTTCCTTCACGGCGCAAAAATTATTAAAACCTTCCGAAGGCTGGACGAATATGTTTATTCACCCACCTTATAATTTTTCAATTGCAGATGCGTTGGTTACTAATTTTCACCTTCCCAAAACAAGCCTGCTTATTATGACCTGTGCCTTTGCCGGATACGATGTGGTGATGGAAGCTTATAAAAAAGCAATCAAAGATAAATACCGTTTCTTTAGCTATGGAGATGCGCTGCTGATTGTTTAATTGTAATTTAAAATTGTTTCGATAATTTTTATACACTCCCCACAATGGGGAGTTTTTTTATTGAAGGTGGTCTTAGTCTTAATCGTTTTTTTTGCAAACAAAAAATCACTCAATGCAAACAAATGAGGTAGGTAAAGATGCCTAAAGGTATTCAGTACAAGAGGGCGACGCAACAATGTTCCATCTGTATTCCGGGGCCCGGACAAAAAATTTTCTTTAAACTTTTTAAGGTAGCCGGCTAATATAAAATGCGACCTGATTATTTTTTAATTGTTGGCTTCGTTACATTCAATACATTTGTCAGGAGGTATAAATACCCGGTTAAATTAATATGCCCCCCCACATTATTTTTTACAAATTACCAACACAAAAAAGTGCTGTAAAAATACTGGCAGCTATTATTTTTTTTGTAGGATATGCTGTTAATATAATTGCACAGCGTACGACTGCAACCCCTGATACAACTACTAATATTCATATTTTACAAAATGTTGTGGTAGCAGCTTCCCGGCTGGCCGAAAAGCAACTTGCAGCACCTGTAAGTATTTCTAAAATTGATAATGCACAGATACAACAATCTACCGCTCCTTCCTTTTTTGATGCAATTGGAAATATGAAAGGGGTGCTAATAATTGTACCGAGCCTGGGATTTAAAGTTTTAAATACCAGGGGCTTTTCGAACACGACAAATGTGCGCTTTGTACAATTAGTAGATAATATTGATAACCAGTCGCCACATATTGGGGCACCCATTTCTAATGCATTATGCCCCGCAAACCTGGATATTGATAATGTAGAAATCATACAGGGCGTAGCATCTGCACTGTACGGAATGAATGCCACAAATGGACTGGCAAATTTTACCACCAAAAATCCTTTTACTTCTGAAGGCTTAAGCATACAGCAACAGGTTGCAGTTAACCATGTGGGTGATCCTAATAATGTACCAGCTAAATTGTACAATGAAACAAGTATCCGCTGGGCTAAAGTGCTATCAAAAAAATGGGCATTTAAAATAAATGCAGGTTTTACCAGAGGATATGATTGGATTGCAGATAATAAAGATGACTTAAACCCCACGGCGAATCAAACTATTGGTTTGGTGGGAAATGATAATCCTGCTTATGATGCTGTAAATGGTTATGGTAACGAATCATCTAACCGCCGCACACTTAGTTTGGGAGGAAAGAATTACGTGGTTGCCCGTACCGGTTATTTAGAAAAAGAAGTGGCTGATTACAACTTACAAAACTGGAAGGGTGATATTTCATTTTACTTTAAGCCCAATGAAAAAGCCTTATTGACCTATACATACCGCACCGCTTTTTTGAACAGCGTGTATCAAAGGTCGAACCGTTTTCGGTTAGAAGATTATTTATTGCAGCAACATATTATTCAGTACAAAAATTCTCTGCTACAACTAAGGGCATATATTAATACTGAGAATACCGGCAACTCTTATAACCTGCGCTCAATGGCGGAAAATATTGATGTTGGTTTTAAAAATAATAATGCCTGGTATGCTGATTACGCCAATTCATTTAATAATGCTGTAACCTCCGGCAATACTATTATTATTGCTCACCATAATGCCCGTGCATTTGCAGATAATAACAGGTTGCAACCGGGCACAAATTCATTTGATAACAAACTACAGCAGTTGCAAAAAATTAATAACTGGGATATTGGCGCAGCATTAAATGTAAAAGCAAATTTAATTCATACCGAAGGCTCACTCGATGTGGGTAAGCTTTTGGGCCTGAAATACAAATTGCAGGTAGGTGCCGATTTCAGGGATTATATCATTATACCGGATGGCAATTATTTTATTAACCCTACGGATTCTGCACATAACCTCAATTATACCAGTTATGGATTTTTTGCACATGTATCTAAGTTCTATTTTAATGATAAACTACAGGTAAGCGCAGCATTACGTGCAAGTAATTATGAATATTTTAAGCTGAAATGGAACCCCAGGGCAACAATGGTTTATGAGATGAATAAATCAAATTTCATCAGGCTTTCCTACCAAAATGGGTATAGGTTCCCGAGTATATTTGAAGGCTTTTCAAATATCAACAGCGGAGGTGTTAAGCGGGTTGGTGGATTAAAAGTAATGTCAAATGGAATTTTTGAGAACTCATGGTTAAAGAGTTCAATTGATGCTTTTCAATCAGCAGTTAATAAAGATGTAAATACACAGGGTTTAACCCAGGCCGCAGCTATTGAAAAAAATAAAGGGCTGCTCCAGCGGAACACCTATACTTATTTAAAGCCCGAACGCATGCATTCTTTTGAACTGGGATACAGAAGTATTTTATTGAAAAACAGGCTGTTTATTGATGCCGATTTTTATTACAATTTGTACTCAAATTTTATTGCACAGATAGAAGCAAGCGTTCCCAATACAAGCGATGATACACAGGTGCCGGCCTATTTGTACGACAGAGCAAAGCAAGGCCGCTACAGGCTTTGGACAAATTCAAAAACAATTGTTCGCAACTATGGCGCTGAATTAGATTTGCGCTATCTCCTCAATGATCACTATTCTCTTACAGCAAATGCCAGCTATCAAACCTTAAAAAAAACGAACCAGAATGACGGGTTGGAAGATGGATTTAATACCCCATCGTGGATGGGGAATGCCGGCATTAACGGAACAAATATTTATAAAGCACTGGGCTTTGGTATCACAGTTAAATACCAGGATAATTATTATTGGCAATCCTTTCTGATTAATGGAAATGTGCCTGCCGTTTTTAATATTGATTGTATGATTAGGTACACACTCCCCAAACCTTCCCTTGACATTAAGATCGGAGCAACAAATGTTTTCAACAATTATTATTACTCAATTTTAGGTGGGCCACAAATTGGCGGCTTTTATTATACAATACTCACTTTTTCTTTAAAATAATATTAGAAACTTAAAAAGTTGCAATGCCTCGTAGCCAAAATTAAACGGGTTAGTATACATAAAGAAGTGAAAGCGATTTAATTGCCCCAAAATATTTTGCTTTACTTCTTTTATATTTTATATTTGTCTACTAAATTAGTAGACAAATATTGAAATATAGTACTCCTATTATTACATTGCTAAAATTTAACAAACGTAAATATGAAAAACTCAAATCCCGTTAATAAGAAATAAATGAATTTGAAATATCCCCAAACCTGGTGATTGGCGATACTTGAAAATTTTTATACTATTGTAATCTTTTTTTATTTCTCTATAAAAAAACCTTTTAAATTATTCAATCTATATGTACTTTAACTGCCGGTATAAACAGGTAGCACAATTATAAACATCACATTTAAAATAAACTATCATGAGTAATCCACTTCATTTCGAAACTTTACAATTACATGCAGGGCAGCAAATGGATTCAGCCACTAATTCAAGAGCAGTACCCATTTACCAAACCACCTCTTACGGGTTTAAGAGTAGTGAGCATGCAGCCAATCTTTTTGGGTTAAAAGAATTTGGTAATATATATACCCGTATTATGAACCCAACAACCGATGTATTTGAGCAGCGCATGGCTGCACTTGAAGGTGGTGTGGCTGCATTGGCTACTGCATCTGGCCAGGCAGCGCAATTTTTAGCACTCTCCAATATTTTGCAGGCCGGCGATAATTTTATCAGCACCACTTTTTTATACGGCGGCACTTACAACCAGTTTAAAGTTGCTTTTAAACGCCTGGGGATAGAGGCAAGGTTTGCCGATGGAGATGATGTGGAAAGTTTTGTAAAGCATATTGATAAAAATACCAAAGCTATTTACCTGGAAACAATTGGTAATCCAAAACTTAATATCCCTGATTTTGAAAAATTTGCCGCCCTTGCAAAAGAATATGATTTGCCACTGATTGTTGACAATACTTTTGGCGCAGCCGGTTACCTGTTTCGCCCATTAGAACATGGCGCAAATGTAGTGGTTGAATCTTCTACAAAGTGGATTGGTGGCCACGGCACCAGTATTGGCGGTGTTATCATTGATGGTGGTAATTACAATTGGGGCAATGGCAAATTTCCCCAGTTTACAGAGCCAAGTGAGGGCTATCACGGATTAATTTTCTGGAATGTATTTGGCGAAGGCAATCCGCTGGGTATGCCAAATGTTGCATTCGCTATAAGGGCCAGGGTAGAGGGCCTGCGTGACTTTGGTCCATCTCAAAGCCCTTTCAATTCTTTTCTTTTATTACAAGGCCTGGAAACACTCAGCCTTCGTGTACAACGGCATGTTGACAATGCATTGGCGCTTGCAAATTGGTTGCAGGAACACCCCTCTGTCGATTTTGTAGATTACCCGGGCTTGCAAAGCAATCCTTATAATGCCCTGGCAAAAAAATACCTTACCAATGGCTTTGGCGGTATCTTAAATTTTGGCGTAAAAGGCGGAAAAGCAAATGCCAGCAAATTCATCGATTCTTTAAAACTGGTAAGTCACCTTGCCAATGTAGGCGATGCCAAAACACTGGCCATCCATCCTGCATCTACCACCCACGAGCAATTAAGTGCCGAAGAGCAGATCGCATCCGGCGTGCTGGAAAACCAGGTGCGTATTAGTGTGGGCATCGAACATATTGAAGATATCAAGGCAGATTTTGAGCAGGCTTTTGCTGCTGTGTTTGCAAATGAGCTGGTTGCATAATTGAGTGTA
>JANMVB010000236.1:0-2356 GCA_031392305.1 Ferruginibacter sp. | reverse complement strand
ACGCAACAATTTCTTCAGCACTTTGATTTGTTGCCGCCGGGGATCGCTAACCGGCAAATTTAATGCCCTTGCGATTGTTTTGGGAAGTTTCAATTCAAAAATTGGCATGCATGTATATGAAGGTTATGAACAAATTTACAGCATAGTATTGTTTTTTGGTTATTAATTTATGAACGGGTTTGTGACTACTGTGATAAATTTAACAACAAATAATACCATAGTAAATATTTATTTAGCAAATTGAATATGTTGTTTGCGTTGGTAATTTTACCGCAGAGAACCAGAGAAAACGGAGGTTATGCAGAACGTAATTTTTATCTCTGCGAAAATTCTTGTAACTCATTTTCTCAGCGGTGAAAAAAGAGATAAAACGTTGAAACAGCTGCTGAATACTTTGAAAAATACATCAACCCACACCTGAAATAAACAACCACTTTTTAAATATTTACCATGACAATTTTAAACATCGAATTTAAAGCAGCAACCACCGTACCTGCCCTACTTGAAGAAAGATTACTGCAATTGGAGCCCACTTTTATTGGCGAAGACCACCAGGTGGATACTTATTTTAATGTGCCGGTTGGCAGGTTTAAATAAAGGCAGGGCAATATTGAAAATGCCCTGATCCATTACCAGCGTGAAAACATTTCCGGCAGTAAATCATCCCATGTATTATTATATAAGCACCATCCAGATAATTCATTAAAAGAAGTTTTAGCAGCAGCACTGGGAATAAAAGCGGTGGTAGATAAAACCAGGCGTATCTATTATGTAAAAAATGTAAAATTTCACTTTGATTCTGTAAAGGAATTAGGCAATTTTGTGGAAGTTGAAGCCATCTGTATAGATGGATCAATAGATATAAAAATGTTGCAGCAACAGTGTGAGCAGTTTATCAAATTATTGGAGATAGCCAACCGGGATTTTGTTGCAGTTTCTTACAGCGACCTAATAATTGAAAAGCTTAAAACGGTGGCATAAGTTTTTTATTAATGTTAAAACAAACCAGGCAATTATATGTTTTAGTCTTCAACAATTAAAAAATAACCAGCAATGAAACATTTTAGTACTCTTTTTCTATCAATTATTTTTATGACATCCGGCTCATTACTTTCAGCGCAAAGCAAATCTTCAATAAAAGGGGAAGAAGTAAGCTATAGTTCAGATGGAACAATCATGAAAAGCTATGTAGCTTATAATGAAAAACAAACCGGCAAAAGGCCCGCAATAATTGTAATCCCGGAATGGTGGGGCAATAATGACTATTCAAAAATGCGGGCACGGATGCTGGCAGAGCTTGGCTATATCGCAATTGCGGTGGATATGTATGGAAATGGAAAACTGGGGCCAACGCCTAAAGAAGCAGGTGAACTGGCAACGCCGTTTTATAAAGACCCTACATTGGGGCAAAAGAGAATTGAAGCTGCAATAAATAAACTAAAAGCCTACCCACAAACAGATTCTACAAAAATGGCTGCAATTGGTTATTGCTTTGGCGGATCAATGGTATTGAATGCTGCTAAAATTGGAATGGATTTTAAAGGGGTAGTAAGTTTTCATGGCGGGCTTGCTACTGTACCAGCTACAGAAGGTACTACCAAAGCCAATATATTGGTATGCCATGGTGGTGCTGATAATTTTATCAGTGCAGAAGAAATTAAAACCTTTCGTGAAAACCTGGATGATGTAAAAGCGCCCTATACCTTTAAAGTGTATGAAGGCGCTACGCATGCCTTTTCAAATCCGGCAGCTACTGCAACAGGAAAGAAATTCAGCATGCCGATTGAATATAATGAAGCTGCTGATAAACAATCCTGGCAGGACATGCAGGATTTCTTTAAAACAATTTTTCTAAATTAACTACCCCAATTCTTTTCACAAATAAAAACTTACAACGTATTTATTTTTTAGTATGTCAGAAGACTTAACAATAATTAAAGGAACTAAAACTGAAATATATCAATCGCTCATTCCACAGATTGCGGCATTAATAGAAGCTGAACCCGACCTGGTAGCCAACCTGGCCAATATTTCAGCCGCATTAAAAGAACAGTTTGGTTGGTTGTGGGTGGGGTTTTACCTGGTGAAGAATGACGAGTTAGTGTTAGGCCCGTTCCAGGGGCCGGTGGCATGTACCCGTATACGCAAAGGAAGGGGTGTTTGCGGTACTGCCTGGCAAATTGCGCAAACATTGATTGTGCCAGACGTAGAAAAATTTCCCGGGCATATTGCCTGCAGTAGTTTATCTCGGTCAGAGATTGTTGTACCACTTCTTCACGATAATGCCATTTGGGGTGTAATGGATGTGGATAGCGAATTGCCGCATATATTTGATGAAACAGATCAAAAGTACCTC
>JANMVB010000229.1:0-13335 GCA_031392305.1 Ferruginibacter sp. | reverse complement strand
TATTTATCCCGTGCCGGTATCTATGCTAACCTAAAAAAATACGACTCCTCAGTAATTGATTTTGAAAAGGGACTGGCGCTGGATGCAGTTTACTCTACCACTTATTTACTCCCCTACTCTATTTCGCTGGCAGGTACGGGCCAGTTTAAAAAAGCATTGGATGCAGTTACCCGCTTTTTGCAATATGATAAACTGAATTCGCAAAGCATCAGGGCTGGCAACTATAGAAAATCTGTGTACGAATTTGCCATTGATTATGAACAAAAACATCCTGCAAATAATTATGTGTTTGCGCCAAAAAACTTAGGCGACAGTGTAAACAATACTGCACTTGAATATTACCCGTCCCTAACCATTGATGGAAAGAAATTAATTTTTACCCGGCGCACAAATGGTGATGAGGATTTTTACGAAACCAACCTGGTTAATGGAAAATGGACAAACGCATTACCATTGGGCGGCAAAGTAAATACCAACCTCAATGAAGGCGCACAAAATATTTCACAGGATGGTGAGTGGATCATTTTTACCGGCTGCAATTATCCCGAAGGCCAGGGCAGTTGCGACCTGTATATTTCTTACAAAACAAAAATGGGCTGGAGTGAAGCTGAAAACCTTGGCCCGGTGGTAAACACAGATTATTGGGAATCATCACCTTCTTTTTCGCCGGATAAAAGGGACATTTATTTTAGCAGCAGCCAACCGGGTGGCTATGGAGGTAAAGATATTTGGGTAACCCGTCGGGGGGCCAACGGCAAATGGGGGCGGCCGGTAAATCTTGGCCCCGAAGTAAATACCAGCGGTGATGAAAGTTGCTCCTTTATGTATGCTGATAATCAAACACTTTTTTTTAACAGCAACGGCCACAAGGGCTACGGAGAAACAGATTTGTTTCTGGCAAAAAAATTAAATGACAGTACCTGGGGCAAGGCAGAAAACCTGGGCTATCCCATCAATACCATTAATGAGGAAGGCTCACTGATAGTGGCGGCTGATGGTAAAACCGGATATTATGCCAGCGATAAAAGCGATAGCAAGGGTGGCCTCGACTTATACAGTTTTCAATTGCGTGACGATATACAACCTCCTAAAACATTGTGGGTAAAGGGCCAGGTATTTGATGCAAAAACAAAAGCAGGTTTACCCTCCTCAGTGGAACTAACGGATGTCAATAGCCGCCAACTGATCAGCAAAGTACAAACTGATGAAGATGGAAATTATTTAACTACACTCCCTGTTGGAAAAGACTACGCTTTTAATGTAAACAGGCGTGGATATTTATTCTTTTCAGCCAACTACGATTTAAATGACCGTAGCATCGATTCAGTATTTACCGCAGACATTCCACTGCAACCAATTGAAGCAGGGGCTGCCGTTGTGTTGAAGAATATTTTCTTTGACAGTAAGCTTACGGAATTGAAACCAGCCTCCATTGTTGAATTAAATAAAGTAATTCAATTGATGAATGAAAACCCAAAATTAAAAATCCTCATCAGCGGACATACCGATAATGTTGGCAAGCCGCAGGATAATCTTACTCTCTCCAACGGAAGAGCATTGGCTGTGGTAACCTATTTACTTGGGAGCAGGCAAATAGCAAAAGAACGGATACAATTCAAAGGGTTTGGCGCCACCAAACCAATCGCTGATAATAATAATGAGCAGGGCAAAGCTTTGAACAGGAGAACAGAGCTGAGTGTGATTAGTAATTAGCGCCCCCATCCCCTTCCGATAAAAAGTCGTGACCTTGTTCCGGGGAGTTATTCAGCGACCCTTCTGGAAATTTAAAAATATTTTAGTTAGATATTTACATCTTCAAATCCTTCACTAATTATAATGTGGGAAAAGATCCACATTGGTATGCGGTACAAGTGAGTGACACAACGATGTTGCCCAATGCTTCACTGCCCGAACAACAATTATTATTATGTATTTTAGAGAGTAACAAATCAATCATCACAGATAATACAATAAAAAGTAGTAACGAATAAAAACGGCAACCATTTCATTTAATTTTTATATTTGAATAAATCTACTGTTGCCAATGCCAAACGACCTGCTTTACCAAATTGCACTCACCCTTGTACCCAATATTGGCGATATACATGCAAAAGCGTTGGTGAATAAATACGGTGATGCCGAATCAATTTTTAAAGCGAAAAAGAAAGACCTCGAAAACCAGGAAGGGATTGGCGTAGTAAGGGCCGGCAGCATCAAAGCATTTACCAATTTTGACAGTAGCGAAGCTGAAATAAAATTTATAGAGCAATATAAAATTACCCCGCTCTTTATTACGGATAAAAATTATCCGCAGCGGTTACTAAATTGTTATGATAGTCCCGCTTTGCTTTACTACCGGGGCAGTGTTGATCTTAATAGCCCAAGGATAATTTCAATTGTTGGCACAAGGAGCAACTCTGATTATGGCAAAGCTGCCTGCGAAAAATTAGTGGAAGAATTGAATACTGCTAATGTTTTAATCGTTAGCGGGTTGGCATTTGGAATTGATACAATTGCACACAAGGCTGCACTAAAAAATAATATGCCAACAGTAGGCGTACTTGCCCATGGGCTCGACAGAATATATCCTGTACAAAATAAAATGCTTGCAAAACAAATGGTAGAGCAGGGTGGATTGCTGACGGAGTATATCAGCAACTCCAACCCCGACAAACAAAATTTTCCGAAACGCAACAGGATTGTTGCCGGTATTTGCGATTGCCTGGTGGTGATAGAATCGGGTAAAAAAGGCGGCTCACTCATCACAGCAGAAATGGCCAACAGTTATAACAAAGATGTATTTGCAGTGCCGGGCCGTAATATTGATACTAAAAGTGAAGGCTGTAATTATCTTATTAAAAATAGCAAAGCATCTTTAATAACCAGCGCTGCCGATTTGCTGGAAACGATGAACTGGAATGAAAACAAAAAGTTGCAACCCAAAAAACAACGGGAATTATTTATTGAATTTACACCAGATGAAAAAATTGTGATCGACCTGCTGCAAAGCCAGGATAGTTTTCAAATTGATCAGTTGTATTTTAAGTCGGGCTTAAGCAGCAGTGCAATGGCTGCTGCATTATTGATGTTGGAAATGCAGGGGCTGGTAATTAGTTTGCCGGGTAAAGTATATAAGATAAGCCCATGATTCCGAGATCTATATTCATTGAGTATTGATCATTTATAATTGATTATTGAATATTTGAATATTTCAAACCATCAACTATCAACCATCAACTGCCTTCACCTTTCTTGCTGCTTTGCATTTTTCTTTTATCTTTGCCTATGGCAACAATACATAACGCTCCGGCTCAAAACAAATCCCAAAAATTTTTCGGCGAAGGCTTAACGTTTGATGACGTTTTACTCATGCCTGCATACTCAGAGGTACTTCCCCGCAACGTAGATATCTCCACCAAACTTACCAGTACCATTACCCTGCATGTTCCTATTTTAAGTGCGGCAATGGACACAGTAACTGAAGCATCACTGGCCATTGCCCTTGCACGGGAAGGTGGCCTCGGCATCCTCCATAAAAACATGAGTGTTGAGCACCAGGCCGACCAGGTACGTAAAGTAAAAAGAAGCGAAAACGGCCTGATACTTGACCCTGTTACACTTACCCCCGATGCCACCATCGGCGAAGCAATCCGCATGATGAGGGAAAATAAAATTGGTGGCATCCCCATTGTTGATTCAGCCAATAAACTGGTGGGTATTTTAACCAACAGGGATATACGCCTGGAAACCAATTTTAAAGAAAAAGTAAGCACTGTGATGACGAAGGACAACCTCATCACTGCCCCCGAAGGCACCGATCTGAAAAAAGCTGAACTCATCTTCAAAAAAAATAAAATAGAAAAACTACCGGTAGTAAATAAGTCGGGCAAATTAATTGGCCTCGTTACATTCAGTGATATTTTAAAATTGAAATCGCATCCACATGCTGTAAAAGATTCCTTTGGCCGCCTGCTGGTAGGCGCCGGCGTTGGCATTACATCAGATACTATGAACAGGGTGGCGGCATTGCAACATGCGGGTGTTGATGCTATTTGCCTTGATAGTGCCCACGGCCATACAAAGGGAGTGATGGACGCTTTAAAAAGTATTAAAAAAACATTTAAAGGCATACAGGTTATTGCAGGAAACGTAGGTACGGGTGCAGGCGCAAAAGCATTGGCAGATGCAGGTGCAGATGCTGTGAAAGTGGGCATCGGGCCAGGTTCTATCTGTACCACACGGATTGTAGCCGGCACAGGTGTACCACAAATTACGGCGGTGATGGAAGCAGCCGCTGCATTAAAAAACAAGAACGTTGGTATTATCAGCGATGGCGGTATCCGGTACACCGGCGATTTAGTAAAAGCACTTGCTGCAGGCGCCAGTTGTGTGATGATGGGCAATGTGTTTGCCGGTACAGAAGAAAGCCCCGGTGAAACAATTATTTACGAAGGCCGCCGCTTTAAACAGTACCGCGGCATGGGCTCGCTCGGTGCCATGGCACAGGGCAGCAGCGACCGGTATTTTCAGGATGTAGAAGAAGATATAAAAAAATTCGTACCAGAAGGTATTGAAGGAAGGGTTGCATTTAAGGGCCCGTTGAAGGAAGTGGTGTATCAATACACGGGTGGGTTAAGAGCGGGTATGGGTTACTGTGGGGCAGGTAATATTAAAGCATTGCAGCAAGCCACATTTGTAAAAATTACCAATGCCGGTATTAAAGAAAGCCATGCGCATGATATTGCTATAACTAAAGAAGCACCCAATTACAGCAGGTAAAAAGTAAGGGCAGCCAGGCTGATTTTTAAGTTATTTTTTGTCCGGGCTGAAGTATTTCAATTAAGCATTGTTGTGTCACTCACTTGTACCGCATACCTATGTGGAACTTTACCTGCATCTATAAAAGAGTTTACACCTTTTTAAAAAGGTGTAAACTCTTTCTATTTTATTTCTACATTCGTACAACAGTGGCAAAAATATCATCATGAAAAAAACGGTTCATCCTTCAGCAGGCTCCTTCATTTTCACATTTGCACATTTGCACATTAGCACATTCAACAAAATATTACTCCGTATTTTCTTCATCTGCACATTAGCACATCAGCACATTAGCACATTAGCGCAAGACTCTTCCCACATCAGGATCTCCCTGCTCACCTGCACACCCGGTGAAGAATTATATTCCACTTTTGGACATACCGCCATACGTATAACAGATAGCAGCAGTGTAAACGACATCGTATTTAATTACGGCACTTTTAATTTTGATGACCCCGGATTTTATACAAAATTTATCCGCGGCAAATTGATGTATTATTTATCTGCTGTAAGCTTTGAGGATTTTAAATACGAATACCAAATGGGTAACCGTGGCATTTCCGAGCAGGTGCTCAACCTGGATGCAGCAGAAAAAATCCGTATCACCGAAGCGTTATATGAAAATGTAAAACCCCAAAACAGTAAATACAAATACGATTTCTTTTTTGATAACTGCACCACCCGGCCAAGGGATTTACTGGTTAAAATAAAAAATAATCCCCCGCCCTTTGTGGCTGTAATGCCGCAAGGCACCAGGTTTCGCCAGGCCATACATCAATACCTCAATAAAAATGGAAAGGACTGGAGCAAACTGGGGATTGATTTATTGTTGGGTGCGCCAACCGATGCAGTGATGACGGTGGCGCATTCACAATTTTTACCCGATAACCTGATGAAGACTTTAGACAGCAGTAATAAAAACAACCAATGGGTAATTTCAAGTACCAACCTTTACCCCGTTGAAAATAATAAAGAAGGATACACAATTTTTACACCACAGGTAGTATTTTCAATATTGTTTGTGAGCATTTTTTTAGTGAGTTTTTCTTCAAATAAAAAGGCCCAAATATTTTTACAGGGTTTTGATGGCATCTTCTTTTTTATAACCGGCTTTTTTGGCATTTTATTTATTTTTATGTGGGCAGGTACCGATCATTCTATGACGAAGAACAATTATAATTTACTCTGGGCATTGCCTACCCACCTGGCAATTTCATTCTTTGTAAATAGTAATAAAGGCTGGGTAAAAAAATATTTTTCCATTACCGGCATTGCCGGGATACTACTGTTGATCAGTTGGTTTTTTTTACCACAGCAAATGAACAATGCGCTGCTGCCTATTATACTTTTATTAATTTTTAGAAGCTACCGGAGAAGCAAGGTTGTACTTTAATTATCTGATGATATAGAAATTGTATCTAAATAAGAAAGAGTTATAGTTCTTAATAATTCCGTTAACAATTCCTCAAAATATAAGGCAGGAAAAGTTCCACATTGGTATGACGTACAAGTGAGTGACACAACGATGTTGATCAGGGCGGTTTAGCATGGACAAGAAAAAAATCATTTTCAATGCTATGCCGCACTAATCTGAAATATCAACCGGTAAACTACAAACCATGCTAAAATTATATTGTAAATTCGTATTGAAATGGAAGTAAAGAAGATTACATATCAAAACGCAAAAATTTGTTACCGGGTAACAGGCAATGGCAAGCCGGTGTTGCTGCTGCATGGCTTTGGCGAAGATGGCAATGTATGGCAGCCGCAGGTAGATTTTTTAAAAAATTATTTTCGCTTAATCATTCCTGATATACCCGGAAGCGGTTTGTCTGATGTGGTAACTGATGCAAATATTGACACCTACGCAGACATTATTAAACAGGTGATAGATGCTGAGTTTACAAACCCTGCTTTTCAGATTGCAGAAGAACTGGTTATCATCGGGCACAGCATGGGTGGCTATATTACGCTTGCCTTTGCCGAAAAATATCCCGGATATTTAACATCGTTTGGGCTTTTTCATTCATCTGCTTTTAGTGACAATGAAGAAAAAAAACAGGCCAGGTTAAAGGCGATTGATTTTGTAACAGCCAATGGTGCGCATGCATTTTTAAAAACAAGTATCCCCGGATTATTTACAAAATTATTTGCAGAAAATTTTCCGGAAAGAATTGAAGCCCTTATTGAAGCAGGTAAAAACTTTAGCCCCGAAGCACTTATACAATACTACCAGGCAATGATTACCAGGCCCGACAGAAGGGAAGTTTTAAAAACATTTCCCAGGCCAATACTTTTTATAATTGGCGAACACGACACTGCCATTCCATTTCAAATAAGCCTGCAGCAATGTTATTTACCTGTTCAATCGCATGTGCATATTCTAACTAAATCAGGCCACATGGGTATGTGGGAAGAAACAGGTAAGGCCAATGAATTGCTGCTACAGTTTTTACAATAAACAATCCCGGCTTTCGTTTCCTCAATAAGTTTTACAAAAGGTACAGCAGGTCATTCAGTTTTAACATCTTCTTCATTAAAGGTGAGCAGGTTTTTTAATTATATTTAAGTTTCTTTTGATTATTACTGAACTATGAGGAAATTTATTTTTACATCCCTTTTATCCTTGTTCTTTTTAAATGCTTTTTCGGCGCATATTAAAGGAGGGTTTTTTACATACGAATACCTTGGGCCGGGTATTGTAAATCCATTAAATAACAGGTACAAAATTACACTCACCATTTATATGAGTTGTAACCCAAATCCCATGCAGGTAAACGACCCAATTAATTTTACTATATTTCAGGGAAATACATCCTTCCAGTTAGCGAACCCTTCTGTAAATATTACCAATAGATATAATTTGGGTAAATCAACCGATGACCCCTGTATCACCAATAACCAGGCGATTTGTTATTATACCATCATACAATATGAATTAACTGATTATGAATTACCAGAATCTGCGGCAGGATATACCATCAGCTATCAACGATGCTGTCGTATTGCCGGAATGGAAAACGTTCAAAATTCAGGCAATGCCGGTAATACTTATTCCATAAAAATCCCCGGCACCTCCAGTGCTGTACCTAATGCTCCAAAAAACAGCAGCCCGGGTTTCCCTATAAATGACACCGCAGTTGTTTGCGGTGGAAGCTTTTTTAGTTACCCTTTTTCAGCAGTTGATAAGGATGGCGACATACTTACTTATGCACTGTGTTCTGCTTATGATGGTGGCTCCAGTGCTGTACCTGCTCCCAATCCTGCAGCCGGTCCACCTTATAGTACAGTAAATTATGCGGCTCCATATTTTGGTGGTCAGCCATTGGGCGTTGATGTTACTATTAATTCAATAACCGGTCTAATAAGTGGGATTGCCCCATCCATACTCAATTTTTCAAATGGCGAATTTGTTGTTACCGTATGTGTAACCGAAACCAGGGCAGGAGTCGTTTTAGGCGAAACAAGAAAGGAACTTCATATACAGGTAAAAGATTGTATTCCGGTACAAGCTAAGCTGGCCCCAAAAGCAGTAACCTGTGATGGTTTTTCCGTAGATTTTTCAAATGCTGTTGCACCACAGCCCGGTACACTTTATTCCTGGAATTTTGGTGAACCGGGTTCAGGGGCCAACAATACATCTTCGCAGGCTAGCCCCACACACGTCTACACTGATACAGGTGTTTATAAAGTAATTCTCGATGTTTCTTTGGGTGGTTTTTGCCAGAGTAAAGATTCATTGCTGGTAAGAGTATATCCTGGATTTTTCCCGGATTTTATAACAACATCATCATTATGTAAAGGGCAACCAGTTCAGTTTGCAGATAATACAACCACCAATTATGGCGTACCCACTGGCTGGCGATGGAATTTTGGCAACATCAATGCAGCCAACGATACCAGCCGGATACGAAATCCAGTCTATACTTATCCGCTACCCGGCACGTATGATGTATCACTAATAGTAGGCAATACATTTGGCTGTATAGATACCATCGTAAAGCAGGTAATTATTGCTGATAATCCCGTACTAACCATGCTGTCAAAAGATACCAGTTATTGTGGCCTTGACACATTGTTATTATCTGCATCAGGGGTTGGAAATTTTTCCTGGACACCAGCTATCAATATCATCAATGCCAATACATCAACTCCGCTGGTGTATCCAACAACACCAACTTTGTACCATGTTACCCTTAACCTGGCCGGCTGTACCAGCAGGGATTCAGTAAGGGTTTCCCCCAGAAATGACCTCACTACTTCCATCACTGCATCTTCCGTAAATATTTGTGAAGATGATACGTTAACCTTAACCGGAAACAGTAATTACACCAGCAACCTTTCCTGGACTTGGAGCCCCGCAACTTCTGTTTCTGATCCAAACCTAAAAATTACAAAGGCATTTCCAGCTACCAATACAACCTATACTTTAACCACCAGGTTAGGCCGCAACTGTGTAGCAACAGCCAGCCGGAATATTACTGTAAAACCACTCGCCATACCCAATGCCGGGCCGGGTACTTATATATGTTTCAATCAAACAACTACCCAATTAAATGCAAGTGGTGGCAATACTTATCAATGGCTTCCAGCCACGGGTTTAAGCAACCCAAATATTTCAAATCCTGTTGCCTCACCATCAGTAACTACTTTATACCAGGTGCTGGTAGGCGTTACCGGTTGTGCCAAAACAAGGGCTGACACCGTACGGGTATTGGTGAGGGCATTGCCACCAATTACCCTAACAAACGATACCCTTATCTGCAATATTGATACCCTGCAATTAAATGCTGCCGGCAATGGCAACTTTGTATGGACACCCAATATCAACATCAATAATTTAACCATCCCCAACCCATTGATAAGCCCCGACTTTCCGGTAAAATATTTCACTACTTTAACTGATCCCTTTGGTTGCAAAAACAGGGATTCTGTATTTGTTGATGTAAAAAGTTTTGTAACCATCAATGCCGGAAATGATACTATCATTTGCCGTACCGATGGAATAATTCTCAACACCGTTAGCGATGCATTGAATTACAAATGGACACCAGCGCTTTATCTTAACAGCGATACTGCCAAACGTCCCTTGGCAACTCCTTTAGACCCTTCCATAACTTATACAGTAACAGGCAATATTGGTAAATGTCAAAGCCGTGACCAGGTAACGATAAGAACAGTACCTTATCCGCAGGTTACAATATCACCGGATACACTTATTTGTTTTGGTGATTCTGCACCATTAAATTCAAGCGGGGGCTCAATTTATTCCTGGTCTCCCGTTACTTACTTAACTGCTTCCAACACACCCAATACAATTTCAGTAAAACCTTTAACAGACACCAGGTATACAGTATCTGTAAGGGATGTAGCCGGCTGCCCTAAACCGGTAACTGCCAGTGTATGGGTAAGGGTTTACCCTATTATAGTTGCAGATGCAGGGCCCGCCGACACTTCCATTGTAATTGGCCAGCCATTGGCATTAAACGCAACAGGCAGTACCAATTATTTCTGGAGCCCGCCAACCTGGTTAACCAATCCAACTATTGCCAACCCCATTGCCTCGCCGGAAAATGATATTTTATATAAAGTAAGGGTGTTTAATGCCATAGGTTGTGCCGCCACAGACAGCATATTTGTAAAAGTATTTAAAGTGCCCCCAAGTTTTTACGTACCAACAGGATTTAGCCCAAACAATGATGGCCGCAACGATATTATTAAACCCATATTATTGGGCATGCGTTCACTAAAACATTTCAGGGTTTTCAACCGGTGGGGGCAGTTGTTATTTGCCACATCGCAGCAAGGCAGGGGTTGGGATGGCACATTTAAAAGTAATCCGCAAGACCCCGGCACATATGTATGGATGGCCGAAGGCGAAACCTTTACCGGCCAGGTTATAAAAAAGCAAGGAACAGTAATCTTGTTGAGATAAAAAACATAAAATTTTGTTGTCCGGGCATAAGTATTTCAATTAAGCTTCATTGGCGTCGCACTCTTGTACTGAATATCTTTGGGGATCTTTAATTGCGTTATAAATGAAAAATCAGGATTAGGTATTTTACTTCGTAAACGAAAACTGCCAAGGTTTCAAATAAAAAGTGCCGGAACAATTAATACTCCATTTTTTGACACCCTGAATGTTCGTGAAGCAATCATCCCTAGCCTATTAAATTTTCCAGGCAAAATAAATCACTCACACCTACACCCGTTCTGCAACAAAATGATTTCATTAAATATTGAAACTCTTTTTTAATTTGCCCAACTACAATATTTTTACCCCATGAATAAAACAGTATTGATTACAGGCGCCACTTCAGGAATTGGCGAAGCATGTGCAAAAAAATTCGCAGCAGCAGGCTACAACATAATTATAACTGGCCGAAGAACAGAACGCCTTGATGAGTTGAAAGCAACACTCGAAAATAATTATTCAGTAAAAGTATATTTAATGGCTTTTGATGTGCAGCAGCGAAAAGTGGTGGAAACTTCCTTTGCTGCCTTACCGCCGGAGTGGCAACGCATTGATATCTTAATCAATAATGCAGGCCTCGCCGCCGGCAGAGATTTATTTGAAGAAGCCGATATGGATGATTGGGAAACAATGTTAAATACCAATGTACATGGCTTGTTGTATGTTTCAAAAGCAGTGGTACCTTTTATGATAGCACAAAAAAGCGGTCACATCATTAATATGGGCTCAGTGGCGGGTAAAGAAGTATATGAAAGGGGCAACGTGTACTGTGCCAGTAAATTTGCAGTAGATGCAATAAATAAAGCCATGCGGATTGACCTGCTCCGTCACAACATAAAAGTTACCGGCATACACCCCGGTGCAGTAGAAACAGAATTTGCCCTGGTCCGTTTTAAAGGAGATGAAAAAAAGGCTGCCTCTACTTATGATGGTATTGTTCCACTTACACCCGATGATATTGCAGATACCATTTTTTATTGCACACAATTACCTGCGCATGTATGTATTAACGACCTCGTAATCACCTGCACCCAACAGGCAGGCACTTATTATTTTAATAAAACACAATAAACATTCTCCATAACAGTTATAGTTAAAAATATATTGTGATCTTGTTCTTGCGCTAATTGGCATGAATTTGGTCTTAAGTCAGCGAATGCTGAAATAAGAGAAAAAGATCAACATATAAAAAGGTTTAATTAATTCAATATCTGCTACCCAACTACAAAACATGAAAAATCTACTTCATATTTCCATCTTCACCTGTTTTTTACTTTGCAGCTATCATTTAAAGGCACAGAATGTTATCAGGCAATCTGCCTGTAACGATCCGTTTATTATTCACCAGGCTGATAGTATAAAAAAGGAATTGGCATTACAAGGTTTTATTATTGTAAAAGAAGCTTCTATGGCAATGGAAAGTGAATATGAAATGCCCGTAATTGTACCACTCACAGAAGGTAGCTGGTACCAGTTTGTTTTTATTGGCGACATTACTTCAAGGTTGTATGAAGTAAGGATGTTTGACTGGGATGAAAAAGAAGTGGCTTACCAGAAAAAACAATGGGGCGATGTTGACGGAAATGTGATCAGCTATTCATATATCCCAAAATTTTCTGAATACCACATGATGAAGCCGGTACAGGTAAATAAAAAGAAGAAAAATTTATGTGGCTATGTAATGTTGCTAAAAAAAGTTAAGCAGTAAATTTTAGTTTTGATTTTATTATTATACAAAGGCTCCTTTTCAGGAGCTTTTTTTATGTAAAGGCTCCAGCTCAATTTGGCAGACACTGTCTTCCATTTCAAATATGCAAGATTAAATCTGCAATGATAAATCCGATGATACCGGGCAGTTCATTTTAAAAACGCAATTAAAGATCCCCAAAGATATTCAGTACAAGAGGGCGACGCAACGATGTTACCCATTGCTTCACAGCCCAGACAAAAAATTTTGTTCTATATTTTATCAGTTATAAACATCAGCGAATTTACCCTCTTCTTTAATTTTTCATTTTTTAACTGTACATTTCAGGTAACTATTTCTGAGATGGATATAAAAAAAATATTCTTTAGTTATTCAAGAACTGATGCGGCTGATTTTGCATTGCGCCTTGCGGTGGATCTTAAAAAAGAAGGCTTTCATGTATGGATCGATCAGCAGGATATCCGTGCTGGATCTGAGTGGGATCTGGAAATTGAAAAGGCTTTGGAAACCTGCGATTGCTTATTATTTATAGAGTCTGAAGGTTCAGTAAAATCCAACAATGTATTGGATGAAGTTTATTATGCACTTGAGCAAAATAAAATTGTTATCCCAATAATTATTAAGGATAGTAAAACCCCGTTCAGGTTGCAGCGCCTGCAATATGTAGATTTTACTGTTGGTTACGAAAAAGGATTTGCCAACCTGGTAAAGGAATTAAACAGGGATGATAAGGCGGAACTTTTGCAACCAATCATCCCTAACAAATCAGCCGGTGGCTTTTTTAGAAAACCAGTTTTTTTCATGCTGCTTATTGCTACAGTTGTTGCAATTATTG
>JANMVB010000066.1:0-3763 GCA_031392305.1 Ferruginibacter sp. | reverse complement strand
TCCAGGGATGATATCCGGGTGATTATCCAAAAGGCTTTTGATAAACAAAGCCTGCATAATATCCCATTTGAATTTGCAGTAACCCCTACCACCTTGGTTGGCGAAGAAATTCAGTCAGAAAACTTTTATAAACTATATTCCGATTCCGCCAATAATAAATTGCATGTAATTCCGCTTGAATCTCCCGGAGGCAGCCTTTCAGAAGGAATTTCTCCGCAGGAAGTTTTAATCATTACTGTTCCTCATGCAAAAAAACTTATCTGGCGCTCCATGACATGGTTTATCATCGGAGCCGTCCTTTTTACACTTATTATCGTCACAGCATTTTTTCTTACTGTAAGGGCCTTGCTAAAGCAAAAAAAGTTAAGCGAAATAAAGTCTGATTTCATCAACAACATGACGCATGAATTTAAAACGCCGCTGGCCACCATCTCGTTGGCAGTAGATGCTTTAAAAAATGAAAAAGTGATCAACGACCGGGAGAAGATGAATTATTTTACCGGCATTATTAAGGAAGAAAACAAGCGCATGAACAAACAGGTAGAAACCATTCTGCAGGCCGCTTTGCTCGATAAACAGGAAGTGCAGTTGAACCTAAAAAAACTACATGCACATGACCTTATAAACAGTGCATTGAATAATATTAATTTACAGGTAGAGCAGGTGCATGGCAGGTTAGAGGTGGAGCTTAATGCCGCAAAAGATATACTGCTGGCTGATGAAGTACATTTTACAAATCTCATCAGCAACCTGTTGGATAATGCCATTAAATATTCAAAAGAAAACCTCCGCATAAAAATTTGTACGCAAACCACCGGCAATTCTTTTAAGGTAAAAATTGAAGACAACGGCATAGGCATGAACAAAGAAACGGTAAGCCGTATTTTTGAAAAATTTTACCGGGCACATACCGGCAACATCCACAATGTAAAAGGTTTTGGCCTTGGCTTAAGTTATGTAAAAACCATGGTAGAGGCCCATCACGGCACCATTAAAGCGGAGAGTGTGCCGGGCAAAGGCACTTCCTTTCACCTTAGTTTTCCGCTTTCTAAAGTGTAGCATTCACCTCACTGTATTTGTTAGTTTTTTATGTGTTGACCAACAGAAAATCATTGGTCAACATTGTTGTGTCACTCACTTTTACGTCATACCTATGTGGAACTTTTCCTGCCTGATATGGGATTGTTATTTCGGGATCATTTTTTCAGGCAATTCCGGTAATCCACATTTTATTCACGCTATCCACAGCTTATTCACAGCCAAATTCACAACAAAACCTGCCTAAAGCCAATACCACTAAGGCCCATAGCCTTGTGGATAAAAATGTTTTTGCGTTATTTGGTGTTAAAGTGGGAAAAAGTGTTATTTTGTGGTAATATTTATTTCACTTTGTAATTATCCCTGTAAATGATTGGTTTTCTTGGCGAATATGAAGTTACGTTGGATGCCAAAGGACGTTTCCTTTTACCGGTTGCATTAAAAAAGCAACTGACAGGGGATAGTGCCAGCCAATTTGTAATAAACCGGGGTATCGAAACCTGCCTGAGCCTGTATCCAATGCAAAGCTGGGAGCCTATTTTTTCTGAAGTGAGCAAGCTGAATGATTTTGATCCCAAAGTTCGGCAATTCCGCCGTTACTTTTTAAATGGGGCAACAAACCTTGAGCTTGATACTGCAAGCAGGTTATTACTACCAAAAGCATTGATGGATTATGCAGGACTGGTAAAAGATATTGTGCTGGTATCGGCTGTTGACAAAATTGAAATCTGGGATAAAAATAATTACACAAAGTTCTTTGAATCTTTTTCACCGGAGTCGTACAGCGAGCTGGCAAAAGAGGTAATGGCAAATAAATTGACAAGTTGAAGGGGGCAAATAAAATAACGCCTGCTGAAACATCAACAGACCAACCTGTAAACTATCACACGCCGGTATTACTGAAGGAAGCCATTGATGGGCTAAACATACAGCCGGATGGAATTTATGTGGATTGCACATTTGGAGGTGGTGGCCATAGCAGGGCAATATTGCAACAGTTAAACAGCAATGGAATACTGGTAGCTTTTGACCAGGATGAAGCTGCCCGAAAAAATTTGCCAGATGATAACAGGGTAATTTTTGTTCCTCAAAATTTCAGGCACCTGCAAAGGTTTTTGCGGCTACATAAAATTACACAGGTAGATGGCATCCTGGCTGACCTCGGTGTTTCGAGCCACCAATTTGATGAAGCAGACAGGGGGTTTTCTACCAGGTTTGAAGCAGCATTGGATATGAGGATGGATCAGCGGCAAAAAATTACCGCAGCAGATATCATTAAAAACTTTACTGAGCTGCAGTTGCACAAAATGCTGGAGCAATATGGTGAAGTAACCAATGCAAAAACACTTGCTAAAACCATTGTAGAACAAAGGGCGCTCGGTGCAATTAAAACCATTACTGAATTTAAACAAGCGGTGCAGGCTGTGGTGAAAGGTATTCCACAAAAATATTTTGCACAGGTTTTCCAGGCATTGCGCATTGAAGTGAATGACGAATTGGGGGCACTAAAAGAAATGCTGGAACAAACGCCAGCGCTTTTAAAACCCGGTGGAAGAGTGGCCATGATAACCTTTCATTCATTGGAAGACAGGATTGTAAAAAACTTTTTTAAAACAGGAAGTAGCACTGAAACAGTTGCTGATGAAGTTTTTGGTGGAAGGCCAGCATCACCTTTTAAAGTGATTACAAAGAAACCAATACTGCCCGGTGCAACAGAAACAAAAAAGAATACCAGAGCAAGAAGTGCCAAGCTAAGAGTAGCGGAGAAAATGTGCAAATAAAAAAATATGCAAATGTGCAAATGAGAAAATGAGGAAATGAGATAATCTGCAAATGTGAAAATGAGAAACCCAATTAATAGGTTCATAAGCCCGAAGGGCTTAAATGTTAATAGCCCCGGATGCAATCCGGGGAGCCAATCCGGGATAAAACGCAGGTAAAGTTCCACATTGGTATTCAGTACAAGTGAGTGACACAACGATGATGACCAATGCTTCTTAGCCCGGACAATAATAAATAATAGTTGAATATTTTTTTGTTAATGAAGCTTACAGATTTTATATAAATGACAGAAGATAAATTTATACAGCAGGAACAACCGGTACATTCAAAGCTTGACTGGAAGAAATTGCTTAGCCATAAATGGGTGGTGAAGAATATTCCTTTCTTTCTTTTTTTGGCATTGCTGGCTGTGTTGTATATCTACAATGGTCATCATGCTGATAAACTTACCAGGAAAATAAGCACTACCGAAAAGCATATTAAAGAGCTGGAGTACGAATACAAAACGATTAAAAGCGAAGTTATTTTTAGAAGTAAAGCAAGTGAGTTGGTAAAAGCCGTAGAGCCGCTGGGCTTAAAAGAACTGACAACACCACCGGTGCTGTTAACAACAAAAAATACAAATTAAAAGGCATACCTGATTGAATTTTTTTAAGCAGCATTTGGATAAGCAAATCAACAATAGCCGGGCATTTAAAGTCATCATAAAATTTCTCATTTCCTCATTTTTCACATTAAGCATTGGAGATTAAAAAAGACATATTGTGGAGGGTTTATCTCTGTTTTTTAGGGATTATATTACTGGGTGCAGTAGTAATAGGCAGGGCATTTTACATTCAGCAGGTAGAAGGAAAATTTTGGCAAAGCATGGGTGACAGCCTGCACTTAAAATATGTGCCGCTTAGTGCCGAAAGGGGTTCTATTTTTAGCGAAGATGGAAATA
>JANMVB010000541.1:0-6181 GCA_031392305.1 Ferruginibacter sp. | reverse complement strand
TGATGCCCTGGTAAAAGAAAAAAGCCAGGAAGAAAAGTTTTTTCAACTTAAAAGTGTTTCATCAAAAATAATAAAAATGTTTTGCACTGCACCATTCATGCCCCTTAATACCCTAATGGTGAAATTTGCAGCATTAAATTTTGTAGCTATTTCTATTAAATTAGCAGCCCCCTCAATCCCTCAAATGGAGACTTTGCAGCATTAAAATTTGAAGCTACTTTCTATCATATAACGTAGGCAAAGATCCACATTGGTATAACGTACAAGGGAGTGACACAACGATGCTTAATTGAAATACAAATGCCCTTACACAAAGTTTTCTATTTTCCTTTGCCCGCCAAAATAATCCGCAATGTATGTATCATAATTTTCAAGTCGAGGGCAATGGATACATTTTCTATATACATAAGATCGTAGGGCATGCGCTCAATCATTTCAGCTACCGTAGAAGCATAGCCGAATTTTACCATGCCCCAACTGGTGAGCCCGGGCTTTACTTTAAACAGGTAATTGTATTCGGGGTGTTGCTGTACAATTTGGTCAATATAGAATTTACGCTCAGGCCTTGGGCCAACCAGGCTCATTTCTCCTTTTAAAATATTGAGCAACTGTGGTAATTCATCGAGCCGCCATTTTCTAATTACCCGTCCCCATTTTGTTATGCGTGGGTCGTCATCACTGCTAAGCATAGGCCCGTTCTTTTCAGCATCTTGTACCATACTGCGAAACTTGTATATGGTAAAAGACTTGCCTTTATAACCAATTCTTTGCTGGCGAAAAAAAACCGTGCCGGGAGAAGAAAATTTTGTGCGGATAGCTGTGTAAATAAACAGGGGCGATAAAACTATAACTCCCAGTGCCGCTGTAAAAATATCAATAAACCTTTTTATGTTTTTTTGCCAGGAAGGTAGCTGACCGCTATGCATATCTATGAGTGGCACGCCCATTACATTGCTGGTATGCACCACCCCGCTGATGATGTCAAGTGTGTCTGCCGTTATTTTTATGTTTACATCCTGGTTACTTAATTTTTGCAAAATTTTTGTAAGCAACAACCTTTCATTTTTTTCCACTGCAATAATTACTTCTTCAATATTATCCTCAACAATTATTTGTTGCAGCATATCAAGGTCATTGTATTTTTTTATATGCGGCGCCAGCGAAATATCACCATTGCCATTGGTGTTTAAAAAATTTATGATGTTGTACCCGTTTATATGTTTTGCATTAATATAAGCCCGGTAAAAATGTGCGGCATTTTTTGAGGAGCCAATCAGCAGCACATTAAAAAATACCTTTTTCTTTTTCAGCTGAACATTGGCAAAATAAAGAAGTAATAGCCTGAGCGATAAGGTTACCAGTAATACCGGTACAAGCAGACTAAAGAACTCCTCGTAATAATGGATATTATTTGACTGGGGGTTTTTTAAAATAAAAAAGAATAACAATGCCAGGCAACCAATAAAGCCCACAATAATCGTTCTTAGGATTTCTGAGATACCGGATTTATTATAAACTGATTCGTAGGCGCCTGATAAGAAATGTAGGCTCAGCCAACCAAGGATATATAAAAAAGCACCGAGGTAAAAACCGGGTGGCACAAAAAAGTGATAATCATAAATTACAGTGCGTAAAAAATAAAAGGTAAGCCAGGTAATAGCTGCACCAAAAATATCGCCAACAATATACCAGGTGATATTTATACGGGGTTGCTTCAAAACAGGATTGGCTATAAAATTAAATATAGTGGGATTGAAAAATTAGTTAGCATGTTGGTTACCGATCTTTTCCAATATCTGGTGTGCAATATCCATGGCCCTGAAACCATCCAACACAGTAACCGGCGTATCAATATTGCTGGTAATGGCATTGGCAAAAGCTTCCAGCTCCATTTTGATGGCATTGCCCTCTTCAATTAAAGGGTTGGCAATGGCAATTGTTTTTTTACCATTGTTGGTTTCTATATCAAAAGTAAAAACGTTTTTATCGGCTGGCGTATTCAATTTGATGATCTCGGTTTTCTTTTGCAAAAAATCAATACCTATATAAGCATCTTTTTGAAACAGGCGCATCTTACGCATTTTTTTCATGGAGATACGGCTGCTGGTTAAGTTAGCAACACAGCCATTGTCGAACTCGAGGCGTACGTTGGCAATATCCGGCGTATCACTCATTACAGCTACGCCATTGGCCGAAATAGATTTTACATTGCTTTTTACCAGGCTTAAAATGATGTCGATGTCGTGTATCATCAAATCAAGTATTACACTTACATCTGTACCCCGTGGATTAAACTGTGCCAGGCGATGCACTTCAATAAACATCGGGTTAATGGTATAACCATTTAACGCTAAAAATGCCGGGTTAAATCTTTCCACATGGCCTACCTGGAATTTAATATTTGCTTCTTTTGCAAGTTTTAAAAGCTCCCTGGCTTCCTCCATGGTATTGGCAAGCGGCTTTTCAACAAATACATGTTTACCACTGGTGATTGCCAGTTTGGCAAGTTCAAAATGCGAAGTGGTAGGCGCTACAATATCAACGGCATCACAGTCTGCTATCAATTTTTCAGCCTCAAAAAACCGGGTAAGTTTATATTCTTCCACGGCGACTTTTGCATTTTCTTCCCCGGGATCAACAAAACCAACCAATTCAACACCTTCAATCTGTTGCCAGTTATTTAAATGAAATTTCCCCAGGTGGCCCACTCCAAAAACACCAACTTTTAGCATAGCAAAATTCTTTTTTCAAAGATAAGCTCCTAATTGCTAAAAGGCAAACATATCATCTATCGGTAAAAGTGGTCTGGTAATTTCTTGCAGTAACTGCAAACCGGTAATATCGGTGAGGGATAAATGCAATGAAATTGTATAAAATATAAAGCTATGTGGGGGTTTGTTAAACAGTTTTTTAAAATTATCAAACTATAATTTTCAATGATGAATAAAATGGATAGTTTCGTAATTCTATCTACCACCCGGGCAAAACTTCATTTACATACAGGCACCCCCAAAAACGACCTGTTTTTCAGGCAATGAGCCAATGCTTGGTTTATTAAATTAATTACCAAAACAGTAATGTTATTCAAAAAAAATGCGGTGTTTTTTCCTGGTTTTTCTATTGTCAATAAGGGCTGCTGCAAGTTGGTTGATGCCTGTAGGTTTTCAATAAAAGGGCATGGTAATATAAATACGGGCCATGGTGCAACAATTTAGCAAAAACAATGTTTTTTTCGTGTGTGCGGCTACGGTATGGAGGGCCAAAGAATATTACTGCCAAAGGCACCAGCTTTGAAACCGAATGGGTAAATTTACTGGTACAGCAATTAGAAGTTAACTTAACTGTTAACAATAATAAAGAGGCCAGCATTTCAATCACTTTTAAATATATAAAACGGCACAATGGATACGTTGATTAAAATACTGGTGGTAGAAGATGAAATGATCATCGGGGCAAAAATATCCATGCAGCTTACTACGCTTGGGTACGAGGTTACAGGCATACTGCCCCGTGGTGAAGATGCCATCGTACATGTACAGGAAAACAAGCCTGATATAATTTTACTCGACATTAATCTTAAAGGAAAATTAGATGGCATTGAAACCGCCGCCCAAATACAACTGCATCATAATATCCCCATCATTTATCTTACGGCCAATGCGGATGAAGCCACTTTTAACCGGGCAAAAACCACCCGGCCAGCGGCTTTTATTTCAAAGCCATTTAAGCAACTCGATCTGCAGCGGGCCATCGAGCTTACCATTATAAATATGGAAACAAATGTGCAGCGTCCGGAACCATCAGCCCAAAAAACTGAGACCGAAACCTCCTTTGTACTGAGCGACCGCATTTTTGTACGCCACAAAGAAAAGATGGTAAAAATTATGATTGCCGATATTTTATACATCGAGGCAGACCGCAACTATAGCCGCATTTTTACCCGTAGCAAAGAATACCTGTTATCCATCACCCTCAAAATAATGGAAGAAAAACTAAACGCACGCTACTTCCTCCGCATACACCGGTCGTACATGATCGGCATATCGCATGTAGAAGAAGTATCCGAAAGCCATGTATTGATAGCACAAAAAGTATTACCACTCGGTGCCGGGCTAAGGGAGCATTTGTTGCAGCGCATGCAAACATTTTAAATCAGAACTGTTATAAAAGGTGAAATGAAATGATGGTAGTTAAAGTAAAAATATTTTTTGTCCGGGCTGTGAAGAATTGGTCAACATTGTTGCATCGCCCTCTTGTACTGCATACCAATTGGGAACTTTAATTGCGTTTTATGGGTTGACAATTTTTAAATTGGTAAAGGCTTTAGGGTAGTGGTTGGTGACACCGACCACGGCTGGGGGAGGGCTTCGTGATTGAATCAGAAAACGTAAATTATTTTTAGTAAGCGAAAATTTATTTGTTTGCTTGCTAATCAATCAATAACCTTTCCTGGCAAAACCTGGTTAAAGATCCACATAGAAATAGCGTACAAGAGGGCGATGCAACGATGTTCCACATAGTTTTGTTCCTGCCCGGACAACAATATTTACACCTTTTATTTTATACAATATCAACATAAAAAAATGAAACAATTATTGCTGCTGCCGCTGTTATTATTTCAAATAGCATTTGCACAAACAAATATTATTGACAGCCTGGAGCTACGTTTTTCTACAGAAAAAAATGAAGAAAAAAAAATGGTTGTGCTAAGCGAAATAGTGAACGAAGCTTTTAAAACAGACCTTAACAAAGCACTGGCATTCGCAAAAAAAGGGGGCCAGCTTTCAGAGAAAAACGGTAACACAAAATGGCAACCGGCATTTTATGAAATGGAGGGCCGCATGTATGCTAACCTGTTGAAGTTAGATACAGCAGTGCTTTTTTTTAACAAAGCAATGGCCGGTTATAAAAGCATCAACAATAAAAAGGGGCAGGCTACAACCTATTTTAAAATAGCCTGGGTGCATAAAAAGAAGGAGGAAATTGAAAAAGCAATGGTGGCAGATTTAGCAGCGCTGAAGTTGATGGAAGCAATCAACGACCAGGAAGGTGTTGCCGGTGCAATGGGCCGTGTATCGGATGATTTAACCCGGCAGGGCAGGCATAAAGAAGCGCTGGATTATGCAAAGCGTACCATTGAAATTTGCGAAAAAAATGGGTTTAAAGTAGAGCTGGTATATGCCTTTTTTAATGCAGGTAATGTAAGCATGGCAATGGGGGAATTCAGTGAATCATTAGTCTACTATGATAAAGCCATTGCATTAAACCGTGAATTGAATTTAGGTGATATGAACCTGTGTGATTTAAGCAACAGCCGCGGTAATGCGCTCAAACGGCTTAAACGATATCCGGAAGCACTGAGCGAATATAAAAAAGCACAGGCGCTTGCGCAAAAAATAAATTACACCAATGCATTTTCAGCAGTTTTAGCTAACCTGGGCGAAATAAATTTATTAATGAAAAATTACCCCGAGGCTTTAAAATACCAACTCAAAACAATAGAGTTAATGGAAAAAGATGGCGACCGCTCAAATATTATAGAAAATTATTTGCACGTAAGCACCATCTACGAAAAGATGGATAACTACCCGATGGCCCTTGCGTTTCAGAAAAAAGCCCGGCTGTTAAAAGATAGTACTGCTACCAAAGAAAGCGATGCTGCCATGTCGGAATTGCTTACTAAATACGAAACAGAAAAGAAGCAGGCCACCATAGCAACACAACAGCAGCAACTATCCCAACAAAGCAGGGTGCAGTGGCTTAGTATTGGCATTGCCGCGTTACTGGCAGGGTTTCTGTTTGTGGGGTACCGCAGTTATATGGCACGTACCAAAGCAAATAAATTGCTGGCAATTAAAAACAGCGAGAATGAATTGTTGCTAAAAGAAATTCATCACCGTGTAAAAAATAACCTGGAAGTGGTGAGTAGTTTACTGGCATTGCAAAGTGCCCAGATTGATGATCCGCATACAAAAGATGCCATGCAGGAAGGACAAAACCGGGTACAGTCCATTGGCATTGTACACCAGAAATTATACCTGGGCACCAACCTCGGCGCCATCGAAATGAAAGACTATTTTATAAACCTGGGTGAGAGCATCCTTGATTCGTTCGGTGCCGAAAAAAGGGTAACCATCGAATGCGCCATGGAGCAATTGGATGTTGATATAGATACTGCCGT
>JANMVB010000686.1:0-9240 GCA_031392305.1 Ferruginibacter sp. | reverse complement strand
AACTTTAGCGTAGCGCATTCGGAGCGTTATAAAGACAGCCAGGGTATTCAGAAAGAACGAACTACCTGGGTTGAATGTGCTTACTGGACTGATAAAACCGGAGTTGCCCCTTACTTAACCAAAGGGCAAACAGTTTACGCGGAGGGTTATCCTGAAGCCGATGGATATTTAAATAAAGATAACCAGGCCGCTGCTACCCTACGAATGAGGGTTCAAAATATTCAATTATTGGGTGGACGTACCGGCGATAATCAAACCGGCAATCAGGCTGCACATAATAGCGGAAGTAATAATGCTTCAGTGCCGCAAACTAATTCGCCCGCTTTTGATAATGCTGCACCTGTAAATAGCAGCTCAGTAGCAGCAGATGACCTGCCATTTTAATAGCATTATAAATAATATATTTACTTTAGCGGCGCAAGATTTGCGTCGCTTTTTTTTGAGTACAGAATAAAGTAACGAGGTAATTTTTTGAAACTTTTTAAAATTACTTCAACCTGGTTAATACAATTTTTTTTTGGGAATTGCTGAAAACCTTGTTTGCTAATTATATGGCTTCTTAAATAAATAACGGTTAATGTAAAATAAAAGGCCCGAAATTTTCGGGCCTTTTATTTTTAAGTATTTAAACATTAATTGTGACCTGAGTTCATAAGTATTTTTCTTCCGAAAACAACTAAATGTATTGCTGCAAAAATAATTGAGATGTATAGAAGGGTTTTATCAGTATCAAATCCAACAGTGTATTGATGAAGCAAGCCGGCAACAACCAACATGATGGATAATCCTAATCCAACATAGCGTGCCATTTTCATTCCTTTCCTGTTTTCTGTTCCGCCACCTAAAATACTATGCTTTACCCCATATACCAGGTAAATATCCATTCCAATTAACATCCATACAATTAAACGTATCCAGGTATCCATTGGTAAAAAAACCATCATAAACAAACATGTACAAATACCTAATATTGGAACTAATGGAACAAATGGTGTTTTAAAAGAGCGTTTTAAGTCAGGCATTTTTACACGCATTACCCAAACGCCTACACATACCAATATAAATGCGAATAAGGTTCCGATGCTTGTCATTTCTCCCACTACACGAGCGGGAACAAATGCTGCAAACAAGCTTACAAAAAGCATAAATAATAAATTGCTCTTTATTGGGGTTTGTGTGGTAGCATTAACCCTGGAAAATATTTTTGGGATCAGCCCGTCTTTACTCATACTGAAAAATACCCTTGTTTGCCCCATCATCATTACCAATATTACAGAAGCATATCCTGCTAAAATTGCAACCAGAATTGCTTTGTTCAACCATGGGTAGTCCTGTTGAATTACTCCAGCTGCATCTGGCTTTCCCATTTGTTCAATGGCCAGTGCCACCGGTGCTATTCCATCTTTGCCTGCAAATGTTGTATAATTTGCTACTCCTGTCATTACATGGGCAAACAATATGTACAATATGGTGCAAATTGCCAGTGAACCTAAAATTCCAATAGGCATATCTTTTTTGGGATTTTTTGCCTCCTGGGCAGCAGTACTTACCGCATCAAATCCGATGTAAGCAAAGAATACAATCGCTGCAGCCCTAATAATTCCACTAAATCCAAAGTCGCCGAATTTACCTTCATTTTCAGGTATATAAGGTGTGTAGTTGGCTTCGTTAATATACTTCCAGCCCAAAATTATAAATATTAAAACCACCGTAACTTTTAATGCTACAATAATTGCATTTACGGTAGCGCTTTCTTTTGTTCCTTTTATTAAAAGAGAACTCATTAGTACGATGATAAATACTGCTGGCAAATTAATTATTCCACCATCCCATGGCCCTACTGTAAGTGAATGTGGTAAATGAACATCAAAACCTTCAAGAAATTTTACGAGATAGCGGCTCCAGCTAATACCTACAGTAGCCGCACCCACTGCATATTCCAATACTAAATCCCAACCAATAATCCAGGCAATAAATTCACCCATCGTTGCGTATGAATAAGTGTAAGCACTACCAGCTACAGGAATCATCGATGCAAATTCAGCATAACATAAGCCGGCAAATGCACAACCAAGTGCAGCAACAATAAATGAAATCGTAATTGCAGGGCCAGCATTGTTTGCTGCAGCAAGGCCGGTAATTGAAAATAATCCTGCACCAATGATAGCGCCAATCCCCAATGCTACTAAAGAAGCCGGGCCTAATGTTCTTTTCAATGTATGGGTTCCGGTTTCTTCTGCTTCATTCATCAATGCAGACATCGGTTTTCTAACAAATAAACTCATATTCTATATTGGTTTTAGTAATTAATGAATTGGAAAAATAACAATAATTTTTTAATTGGGTTACAATCTTAGTTTTTTGGTTGCTGCCCGTTGATAACAAGTATAAAATATTATATTGCGAGCCTAATTGTAATTTATGCAAATAAAATCTGCTAAGCGCAACAAACTAACTTTATATATAGGTATTGCCCTTGTTGCAGGAATTATTGCTGGATTTATTCTAAATAAAAATTACGTTGGGATTGAAAATACAAAAATTGCAAATGCAGAGGTACAGTCTAAAAACCTCCACCAAAAGATGAGAGTTTTTGAAAAAGTGAAAGACACCAATCTTTTTATTTCTTTGTCTGCATCTCAAAAAAATATTATCAATCAAAAGAAACAAGCTGAGGTTGATTTGTTGATAAATGAAGATGAAGCTAAAGCTTTTGCCCTTGTGAAATTATTTTCAGATTCTTTAAAAAATGTAAATCAGTCGCTTGCTTTATTATCAGATACCAGTAACCCGGCATATAAAGAACTGCGCCACCAACAGGATTTAATTTCTGTTCAAAAAAATGAGAATCTAAAAGCAAGGGATAAAAAGCTGGATTGGTTCACAATTCTCGCCGATATTTTTCTACGGTTAATAAAAATGATAGTAGCGCCTTTGGTATTTACAACACTGGTAGTAGGAGTTGCCAAATTAGGGGATATAAAATCTGTTGGCAGAATTGGCGGTAAAACCTTGCTGTGGTTTATTTCTGCTTCATTACTTAGCCTGTTACTTGGGATGGTATTGGTAAATATATTTAAGCCCGGTATTGCCATGCAGTTAACCTTACCTGATAGCACTGCCAACACGGGTATTGATAAGGCAGCATTAACAATCAAGGAATTTTTCTATCATGTTTTTCCGGCAAGTGTGATAGATGCGATGGCAAAAAATGAAATATTGCAAATAGTAGTTTTTGCATTATTTTTTGGAGTGGCTGCTGCTGCTATAGGTGATATTGCAAAGCCTGTAATACATGCATTAGATGCAATTGCCCACATTATTTTAAAAGTAACCGGTTATGTTATGAATTTTGCCCCGGTGGCAGTTTTTGGCGCTATGACAGCCATTATTGCCAAACAGGGCCTTGGTATTTTAACTACCTATTCCATATTTATCGGAGAGTTTTATTTTGGGTTATTATTATTATGGATCTGCCTTATATTGGCAGGTTCACTTTTTATTGGAAAGCGTGTATTTAATCTAATAAAGAGAATGAAGGAACCAATCCTGCTCGCCTTTAGCACCTCAAGCAGTGAAGCAGCTTTCCCTAAAACAATGCTTGAACTGGAAAGATTTGGGTGCAAGGATAAAATTGTGAGTTTTGTATTGCCCCTTGGCTACTCTTTTAACCTGGATGGCAGTATGATGTATATGACTTTTGCATCTTTATTTATTGCACAAAGCTATGGTATGGATATTCCGTTCACTACGCAAATTACCATGTTGCTGGTGTTGATGCTCACAAGCAAAGGCATTGCAGGTGTGCCACGGGCATCGTTGGTAGTAATTGCAGGCACACTTGCTACGTTTAACATTCCCGAAGCAGGTATAGCTTTACTTTTAGGTATTGATCCACTATTGGATATGGGACGTAGTGCAACAAATGTTGTAGGTAATAGCATCGCCACTGCTGTAGTAAGTAAATTAGAGGGAGAATTAAAACATGGTCACGGACATGGGCATGAACATGGACATCAACATGGACATCAACATGGACATCAACATGAATAAAAGGTATAATTTTAGGATTCAATAAATTTTTGTTTTATGAAAATAATACATGAAGGATGGATAACAAGAAACAAGGAAGTGATGATGGGCAAACCTTGTATAAAGGGAACAAGGATAACAGTGGAGTTGATACTAAAAAAAATTAGTGAAGGTGCAACTATCCAAGAGCTTTTAGAGGATTATCCCCATCTTACTGATGAAGGAATTTATGCTTGCGTTGATTATGCAAGAGCAATAATGATTAATGAAAATGTTTTTGAATTACCTGTATGATTATAGCAGATGAGAATATTTTTAAAGGATTTATTGCAGCGTTACGTATTAATGGTTACAAAGTATTTTCTGTATTTGAAGAAGCGAGAGGAATTAGTGATATTAAAATTTCAGAATTATCTTTAGAGCCACCCAGAATAATCCTAACTGAAGACAAAGATTTTGGTAACCTTATTTTTGAACAAAAAATTGAAGTTAGAGGAGTAATATTTTTACGGTTTTTGAATTCTGAAAGAGATCTAATTATTGCAGAAGTTTTAAATTTTTTATCAACCCAAAATTTTGAATCTTTAGACGGAAATTTCATAACAATTACTCCGAATAAAGTGAGAATCAAAAAAATATTTTAATTAACCCTGCCTATTTTAAAATAGCCCCCTTACAATTATGCCCGATTTTATTTTACTCGACTTTAACTGGACACAGCTATTGCAGCCTCAATGGTATATTGATAATGGAGGACTTTGGTTCATTGTTTTTGCTGTATTTGCAGAAACTGGTTTATTTGCTGGTTTCTTTTTACCCGGCGATTCTTTGCTGTTTGTAACCGGAATTTTTAGTGATAGCCTGGTTAAAACAGGGCTGGGGATTAATATTAATAGCCCTTTTATAAACCTTATAATTTTAGGTGTTGTAATTTCTCTTGCAGGGATACTGGGTAATTTTGCAGGGTATTGGTTTGGAAGAAAAAGTGGCCCCTTTCTTTTTGAAAGAAAAGATACATTTCTGTTTAAGAAAAAATATTTATTACAGGCCAAAGAATTTTACGATAAGCACGGTGGCGGTGCAATAGTAATGGCAAGATTTTTACCCATCATAAGGACCTTTGCACCAATAGTAGCGGGTATTGTGGCAATGGAAAAAAAGAAGTTTACATTTTATAACGTCGTGGGAAGCTTTGCCTGGGTTTTTTCTATGCTATTTGCCGGGCATTATTTACAGATATTATTTATGAAATGGTTTCAGTTTGATTTAAAGGAACATCTGGAAGTAATTGTAATTGGTATAGTGCTTATTACAACTGCCCCTATACTGATAAAATTATTTTTTGGAAAAAAAGCGAAATCAACACCCGATACTACTGCATAAGCTATATGACGCAAAAGCAATCCACTTCTATTTTCAATATTACAGTATTGGTAGCTGCCCTTGGTTACTTTGTTGATATTTACGACCTGCTTCTATTTCAAATCGTTCGCATTGAAAGTTTGAAAGATATGGGCCTAACCGTTGCCCAGGTAAAATCCGAAGGTGAATTTATTATCAGTATCCAGATGTTCGGTCTGCTAATCGGAGGAATTATCTGGGGGATAATGGGTGATAAAAAAGGAAGACTGAGCGTTTTATTCGGTTCTATCATTTTATACTCCGTTGCTAATATAATCAATGGCTTTGTTCAAACTCCCAACCAGTATGCCCTCGTAAGATTTTTTGCCGGTATTGGTTTAGCGGGTGAATTGGGAGCAGGCATTACCCTCGTATCTGAATTGGTAAGCAAAGAAAAAAGAGGATTAAGTACTTCGCTGGTTGCCGGTATTGGCCTGACAGGAGCGGTGGTTGCTTATTTTATTTCTCAAAATTTTGACTGGCGCATCTGCTATTTTATAGGTGGCGGCTTGGGGTTTTGCCTGCTCCTGCTGCGCATATCCGTATTCGAAAGTGGAATGTTTAAACAGGTAAAACAGTTAAGCGTAGCCAGGGGCAATTTCTTTATGTTCTTTACCAATAAGCACCGCTTCAAAAAATATATGCTGGCCATACTTATTGGGTTACCTACCTGGTATGTTATTGGAGTATTGGTGGCTTTTTCTAACGATTTTGCTATTGCGTTTGGATTTTCAGAAGAGGTATTACCAAAAAAATCTACCATGTTTGCTTATGTTGCCATCGCCATTGCAGATGTGATTGTAGGCTTTGTAAGCCATTGGCTAAAGAGCAGGAAAAAGACACTCTTCATTTTTTATATATTAACCATTATATCCATTATATTTTATTTTACGCAACAAAGCGGCACTGCTGCAGGTATGTATTTAATATGTGCTGCCCTTGGTTTTTCTACCGGCTTTTGGGCAATTTTTGTAACAATGGCTGCCGAGCAATTCGGCACTAACTTAAGGGCCACTGCTGCTACCACTGTACCCAATATGGTACGGGGCGCTTTGCCACTAATATTATTGTTGTTCAACTGGCTGCAAACACTCACCGGAGATTATATCACTGCAGGCTGGATAACCGGTGCTATCGTAATGGCAATAAGCCTGGTAGCTGCCTGGTTTACAGAAGAAACTTTTGGCAAAGACCTTAATTATGTGGAGGAATAAATTTCATTTACCTGTTAACAGAAGACTAAATTATTACGCTGCAACAATAATAGTATAGTTATTGCCTTTTGAGCATAAATATGATAAAAATGAAGAAACTCCTTTTCTGCTCAATTATTTTTTCACTTACTGTTTTTACCGCTGCTGCTCAAAAATTGAATGTGGTTGTTAATTACGTATCCACTGATGTTAATGCAAATGCTAATAATATTAATTACAAGCCAGGCCAATTACTTACCTGGGATGACTTTAAAGCAAACCCTGTAGAAGCCAGTGAGGCCGCCGCTATAACAAGTGCAGGCTTTGGTTTAAAGCTGATGTTTAAAAGAAACGAGAATAAAGCAGAACTGGTTATTTCGGTAAACTGTAGTTTTTCAAAAAAAGATTCCTGGGTAAAAAAGAAATATAAAACTGATTACATTTTAAATCATGAGCAAAAGCATTTTGATATCGCTTACCTCCATACCATTTTATTTATACAAAAATTGCAGCAGGCAAACTACACTACAACAAATTATGCAGCAGTAATTGAAAAAATTTATAAAGAAGCTGCTGCTGATTTAAGTAAATTTCAAAATGAATATGATAGCCAAACCAGCCATAGCCGCCTCACAGAAAAGCAGCAGGAGTGGGATGCTAAAATTGCAAAACAACTTGGATTGATAGCGATACTGGAAAAGGGTTAAAAATTTGAGTTGCTTTTTTGTCCGAACGAAGAAGCAGCCATGGGCAACATCCTTGTGTCACTCCCTTGTACCGCATACCATTGTGGATCTTTAATTGCGTTATAAATTATAAAAAAAGCATCTTGATGGAATTCCAAAATAACCATCTAATTCCACACCATATTATAGCAGTTAATTAAAGCCCCTTCCTGCAACAATGTACAAGAGTGCGACGCCAATGAAGCTACATTGAAATACAAATGCCGGGTAAAAAAATGTATTTGAATTTTGCGGATGAAATCAAATTATTTGCTATTCACTTACTTCTACCATATAACTCATCACAGGTTTATTGTTGATTAAAATGGTGATGGGGTAGGTATCTTCTACATCGAATTTATAACTAAAAACTAAACTGCCACCGCTCACTGTGTGGTCCATCGTTTTTGTTTTCTTTTTTTTGTCTTCGCCAATTGCAAGTGCCACAATATCGATGGGGGAGGTGGAAGTAATTTTTAGATTAAAGTAAACGGGCTTATTGAGCGTTGCTTTTATAAAACCATCCGCCGGTGTAAACTTTGAAACCATAAATTCGTAGGCTGCATCTTTAATAACGGGCTGCGCTAAAAAGCTATTTAAATTTTTGGGGCCGGGCCCAATTTGCCAGGCCGAGTTATCAGGGTAATGCTGGTAATTAAAAATTGCCCTGTCAGCAAAAAAATAATCATCGTTATAAGCTTTGGTAAAAATGGTCATCTTATCGTTGGTATAACCGGTGCCCCAGGTTGGGTCAACATAAAACCAGGTATCGGGGCTTTGGCCTAATTGCACTACGGCCCAGGTATGGTTAAAGCCTTCTGGTTTTTCATTGATATCTTCTGTTTTATATTTCGCATAGCCGTCAACGGTAAGGCAGCGGATTTTTACCACACTGCACATATCCTGAAATAATCCTGCATACCCTGCAGCAGTGGCCTTACGTGTTTTTAATACAAGGTCGGTGCTTGTTTTTTCGTTGTCGTTATTTCTGCCGGCTTTAAGATCGAAGCTGATGTTGTAAGCGATCCAGTCGAAAATGGCCCTGGCTTTATCTTTATTATCAGGAAATTTTTTTGTAACAATATAACTGATGGTGCCCATGTTGAGCGTATCCAATGCGCCCAGCGATTTTACATAATCATCAATTACTTTAAAATCATTGTCAGCAGTTTGCGCTGCTGTGGTAAAAGATGCAAACAAAAATAGCGCTGCCAATAAATTTTTACATGTACGTTTCATAAAAATAAAATTAACCAATATGCCGTTAACAGAATCCAAAAATTTATCAATGTCTTCAGCATAAAATTTAATTTAATGAAATATTTAAGGGTGCTAAAAATTGTTGGTTTATTTTATATTTGGGTACAATACCAACATGATAAGTTATACCACCACCATATTAAAATATGATAAGCAGGGCGAAAAAACGGGCTGGACTTATATTGAAGTACCGGAAGATATAGCACAGGCATTAAAGCCCGGCAATAAAAAATCTTTTAGGGTAAAGGGCAAACTGGATGAACATGCAATAAAGCAAATTGCATTATTGCCAGTAGGCAATGGAAATTTTATTATGCCCCTGAATGCAGCCATGCGTAAAGCAACCGGCAAACGCAAAGGTGCCATGCTAAAGGTGCAACTATCGGAAGATAAAATTGCTTACCAGTTAAATGCTGAATTTATGGAATGCCTTGCTGATGAACCGGCGGCTGTGAAATTTTTTAAGGGCATGCCTCCATCTCACCAGGCTTACTATAGCAAATGGATTGAAAGCGCTAAAACTGAGCCTACAAAAACAAAACGCATTGCCATGGCAGTATCAAGCCTTGCTATTAAAATGGATTTTGGGGAAATGTTGCGGTCCCAAAAAAGCTAAAAGAAATTTGAGT
>JANMVB010000566.1:0-6883 GCA_031392305.1 Ferruginibacter sp. | reverse complement strand
AGGGCAGGTTAAATATAGCCAGGTAGTTAGGGTTACCATTACCAATAGCACTGTAAACAAGGTAAACATTTACCCTAATCCAATAAATGGTAACACCATTGTTTTACAGATGAGCCTGCAAAAAGGAAATTATGTCATCAGCTTAACCAATAAGCTGGGTCAGCAGATAGTAACAAAAGTGATAGGCCATGCAGGTGGTTCAGCAACTGAAAATATAGAGCCTTTAAAAGCACTTGCTGCAGGAGTTTACCAGCTAAGATTGAGAGGCAATGGAATTGATATTATTCATCAGGTAATAAAAAATTGACCACTAAACTTCGCAACGGGTAAAAAAGTGAATTCACTTTTTTACCCGTTGCTTATAGTTGTTTTCATTAGAAGGTAAGTGTAAAATTCAGTACTGCTAATAAGTGATAATTATTGATGCAAGGCTATGTGGCAAAAAAATCATAAAAGAAATTAAAGCAAAATTCCTTATTCATATTTCACCCCTACCCTTAGCGCTTTCAAACCACTTACACCCTGTAATTCTTCCAGTTCCAAGTGCTCCAGGTCATCTAATAAGAATCCTGTTGCCTGTAATTGCAGGATATAGCCATTATAATCAAGCGCATCTTTTTCATTATAATAAACCAATGCAATTTTTCCAACCTGGGTAAGCCGCTCACCGGTGCTACGTACATGTACTTTATCGATCCGCTTTTTAATGATATGATAACGTATGTTGTAGGCCCCTTCCACATCAAACCTTCTTTCATCGTTTCTAAAGCTTATATCAATAGGACGTGAATGAACAAAAATTAACTGTGTGGTATGCAATTCATAAAGTAAATGGGGCAGCAGTGAATGTGTAAGCCTGCTGATGGCAGCCATGGATTGTAATTGCAGCAACCGCAGCTTTTGCAGGTAAGCCGAATCAAAGGGGTTTTTTGGGGCAATGGATTGGCCGATGTAAATATCATACTCCACTCCATCAGTTCTTATTTTTTCGAAATAGCAGGGAAACACGGATTGCAGCTCTACTTTAAAAAGATCAAAATATTGCCCCACTGAATTATTAATGGTTTGTATCGAAGCCTCCAGTTTACGACGCTCCAGGAAAGCAATACCCTTTTCTTCTTCAATAGCATTTCTGTACTCCTGTATTCTTTCATCAAGCGAATAGCTTTTATTGTTTTGATATTTGGCCAGGTATCGATTCACGTCATTTTCTAAAAAATCATTGAGTTGAAGTTCCTGGTCAATGGAAATAAAATCCGACAAATGATACAGCCAGTAATCGCAGCTTATTAAATAGCTTTTTACATGGTTGGCCATGTTGTTTTCAATGGCAACAAATATTTCTCTTAAACAGTTTAACTGTACCAGCAGGTCTTTGCGCAAAGCCTTATTTCGCTCAATAGTAGAGTTGCGGATATCAATGGCACCATACAAAGGGTACACATCAGTAAATGAAATATTTTCAACTGGCGTTTTTTTATTTTCAATAAAATTATTGCGAAAGTAGTGCCAGGCCACCTCATTAAATTTCCATTGTACAGAGGGCTGGAGCGTAGTAAATTTATCTTTAATGATAGCCTCTACTTTTATTGCCACTGCATCAATAAAATGTTCAAAGAGTTTAGAGATATAAGGAAATACAGGTCGTAGTGTATTGCGCAGGAAGTGTTCACTTAAAATCTCAGTGCCATTTGTGCTGATTTCAAAAAGCCCCACCAGTTGCTCTTTATTAAATACTGGGATAAAAGAATAAAACTGAATATCCGCAGCAGCAATGGCGTTACAGATTATTTCAGGGAACACATTACTTTGCCTGCCCGGGTACCAGGTAACCATGGTGGGGTCTTTTAAAAAATCGTTAATGAAATGCGTAAAGTCTCTTTTAGGTACACCTTGCTCCAGGCAGGTTTTAATAAGAATACTAAAGGGGAAGTTTTCGTATAACAAACCGGGCCTGTTGTTGATAGTTAAAATAGGCATAATCCCAAAATCGTATTGCTGGTTGCCAATAACTGTTTTTAACAGCCTGGTAATATGCATAAAGACAGAAACACCATTTTCATCGTTGATGCTTACCACGGCATGTGATATTTGTTCCAGCGCATGTTTGGAGGTAACATCCGTAAGGGTTAGTATTGTAAAGCCGGTGGCAATAAAGTCTTGTATCGGAATTTTTTTTCCGAGTTCCCCGTATCCATCAGTAGAGGCAAGGCATGCCTGGATTTCAAACTTGCCCAGTTGTGGTAAGGCAACCTTAGGTTTTACTTCTGAAAAACGCTTATCGATATTGATACGGTAATATTTATATAACCCTGTTATTTCATTAATGAACCCATGTATCCATTCTTTATTTTGCCCAACATTATATTGGTATAATTGCTCTAAAATTACCTGGTATGATAATTCCTTTTGCAGGGTAGAAGATTCTTCACGGGTAATGAACGAATCGCCAATGAACATTTCAGATGTGGGCGTTAATAAATTATAAAACGCATTACTGCCAAAAAATATCTCCGGTGTCATCGCATTACCAAGGCACCAGTAATACTCATTTTCATCCTCCATTACAGGAAATAACACCAGCGAAATCGCCTCCAGCACATCTTCATATTTGTTCATATCCTTTACCGGTACATCACCTTGTAATTCGGGATATTGGGATAATTTATCTAAAACACTTTTGTAATGCTGTAATTTAATGCCACCCCCTTCCCTTATTTTATTTTGTATAAAAGTTGTAAATATCCTGAAGGTAACATAAGATTCTACCCAGGTTTCTTGCCGTATATGAGGATCAATTATGACTATGTCTTTTTGCATATACACAGGGGGTATTGGTAAATCAATATCGTTTATTGCAGCAGTGTATTTGTTTGTTCCACATTGCTGAAAAAGTACAAGGGAGTGACACAACGATGCTTAATTGAAAATCAAATGTCTGTCAAAAAAATTGCCTGACCGTTTTGCAAAGAAAATATTTTTCAATGCTAACCACTAACGTTGAAAATAAAAATTTTGAAAGTACGAAAATTGAACGATTTCCCCTGTATTATTGAAGGAAGATATTAGCGTAGCAGTAACTCACAAGGTTTAATACCAGTGTGCTTTTTAAAAGCAGTGCTAAAGTGGGAGATGGAAGAATAGCCGAGCAACATGGAAACTTCAGTTACGCTTAGCCCTTTGTCGTAGAGTAAATATTTCGCATGCTCCATGCGCTGGCTTTGATAAAAATCAAAAATAGTGGTGCCAAATAGCTCTTTAAACCCTTTTTTTAGGTAGCATTCATTAATAGCAACTTTTCGGCTTAGCTCCTTTATAGTAATTGGCTCACCAATATGTTGCAACAATACTTCCCTTGCTTTGGTAATTTTTTCCCTGTCGTCTGCATTTGCTAAAAACTTACAGGTAAAAACCTCTTCTTTATCGCCCAGCATACAGTCCATACTGTACAGCAACAATATCTGGGTTTGAGCATTAATAAAGATGTTTTCAAGCGTATCAGTATAAGTATGATTGAGCAACGCTTCTATCGTCTTGCGTGTTTTGCCGCAAAGGGGCAGCAATTTGGAGAATGAACTGGTATGCGTAAAGGCTAATACTTCATCTGAAATATTCATCTGTTTCTTGCCTTTTACAAACTGTGTAAGGTAAGATGGTTTAAAGCTAAAGCTTAAGACATCAACGCTTTCCACCTTTTCAACGCAGGTTTTTGAGGCATTGAATTTGCAAAAGTCACATTCAGTTTGTTTTTGTCGGCAATAAATATTACCCGTTATACAAAACTTCAGCTCCAGGTAATGTGCCTCCGGGTTATTTTTTTCGTAATGATATACCAACATCCCCGTATCATCCATACTCCATTCCTGCTGTTTTCTGTAACGCTTTATGGTATAGTGTACAGATCCGGGAACACTACGGTCAATATCCTGCAAAACATCCAGCTCATTATACGTGAGTGATGCTTTTTGTGCAACTTGTAATATGTCGGTAGATCGATTCATTGATAAACTTCAATGCAAATGTACATCAAAAAAGTATCATTTTTTAATAATAAAAAACCTGACAAATTTCTGACAATGCAAAGTGTAGCCAATTATTTTGGATGCATTTAATATTTGTAAAACCCCTGAAGAAATGGCATCCTTTGATAATATCTCAGGCATCTATCACCTATTAAAAATGGTTTGCTATTGTAATATTTTTCAAAGGCAAAAAGGGGAAATACTGTGATTAAAAAACTTTAAAATGAAGCCCTTTATTATGCCTGTAAACCCTTGATTTTCCTTATATTTGCACGAATACAGATTTTGAAAATTTTAAAGTGAATTTGCCCGAAAATATGAGCACAGAAATTGAAGAAGTAGTAGCCTCTCCCGCTCTCAACGGTTATGGCGCCGACAGTATCCAGGTTTTAGAAGGTTTGGAAGCAGTTCGTAAAAGACCAGCCATGTACATTGGTGATATTGGCGTAAAAGGCCTCCATCACCTTGTGTACGAAGTAGTGGATAATTCCATTGACGAAGCACTGGCTGGTTATTGTAAAAACATTACAGTTACCATCAATGAAGATAACTCCATCACCGTACAGGATGATGGCCGTGGGATACCCACCGGGCTGCATACCAAGGAAAACAGGAGTGCCCTCGAAGTGGTAATGACAGTGTTGCATGCAGGGGGAAAATTTGATAAAGATTCTTACAAGGTTTCCGGTGGTTTGCATGGAGTTGGGGTAAGTTGTGTAAATGCTTTAAGCAGCAAATTGCATGTAACCGTAAACCGGGATGGAAAATCATTTGAGCAGGAATATGCTACAGGTATTCCAAAATATCCTGTTAGGGAAACAGGTGTATCTGATACCCATGGCACTACTGTACAATTCTGGCCCGATCTTACCATTTTTATGTCGGGTGTTTACAACAGGGAAATACTGGAGGGACGTTTAAGAGAACTGGCTTTTTTAAATAGAAAAATTACAATAGTAATTAACGACCTGAGAGAATTGGATGATGATGGTAAAACCTACACCAAAACTTTTTACAGCGAAGGTGGTATTGTAGAGTTTGTTGAAATGCTGGATAAGAACGCCAACCGCAACCCACTTTTGCCTACTGTAATTTATTGCGATGGCCGGGATGAAACCAGCAATGTTGCGGTAGAAGTAGCCATGATTTATAATACCGGCTACCAGGAGCATCTTTTCAGCTATGTTAATAATATCAATACCATTGAAGGTGGTACACATGTGGCCGGTTTTCGCCGTTCCATTACCAGGGTATTTAAAAGCTATGGTGAAAAAGAAGGCATGTTCGAAAAAGCCAAGGTAGATATTGAAGGCGACGATTTCAGGGAAGGCTTAAGTGCCATCATTTCTGTAAAAGTGCCCGAGCCACAGTTTGAAGGACAAACAAAAACAAAACTAGGCAACAACGAAGTAATGGGCGTAGTCGATAGTACTTTGAGCCGTGTATTGGTTGCCTACCTCGAAGAAAATCCCAGGGATGCAAAAACCATTATTCAAAAAGTAATATTAGCCGCACAGGCAAGGGCAGCAGCCAAAAAAGCCCGTGATATGGTGCAGCGCAAGAGTGTACTAACTGGTGGGGGATTACCCGGTAAACTTGCAGATTGCAGCGACAAAGATCCGCATCGGTGTGAGTTATACCTGGTGGAAGGAGACTCCGCTGGTGGTACTGCCAAGCAAGGCAGGGATAGAAGTTACCAGGCCATTCTGCCGCTGCGTGGTAAGATATTGAATGTGGAAAAAGCAATGGAACATAAAATTTATGACAATGAGGAGATAAGAAATATGTTCACTGCCCTCGGCGTAAAAATTGGTACACCCGAAGACCCAAAAGCGCTGGACCTTTCAAAACTCCGCTATCATAAATTAATTATTATGACTGATGCGGATGTGGATGGAAGCCATATTGCCACCCTTATATTAACATTCATTTTCAGGTATATGAAAGAGTTGGTAGAGCAGGGATATGTGTATATTGCCCAGCCGCCATTGTACCTTGTAAAAAAGGGGAAAGACCAGGATTATGCCTGGACGGATGAAGAAAGAAAAAAACTCATCACCTTATTCGGACAAGGGAAAGATGACAGCGTAACAACACAGCGTTATAAAGGCCTTGGAGAAATGAATGCCGATCAGTTATGGGAAACAACCATGAATCCGGCAACCCGAACTTTAAAACAGGTTACTATACAAAGTGCCGCAGAAGCCGACCTGGTTTTTAGCATGTTAATGGGCGATGAAGTTCCGCCAAGAAGGCAGTTCATTGAAACCCATGCCAAGTATGCACGGATAGATGTGTAAGTTTTTTCGACATACTAAAATTATTTTTAAAATAGAAAGCTTTGGGATTTTTCCTGAAGCTTTTTTTATTATCCGAAGCTGAGGTGTAGAAATATTTTTTTCCGGTCTAAGAAGCAATGTGCAGCATTGTTGCGTCGCACTCGTGTACTGAATACCTATGTGGGGCTTTGCCTGCGTGATAGAAAAAATACCAGCCCTTGAATTTTAGACAGTCCCACCAGGTTTATTATGGGAAACATTTGATATCATTTAGTAATGGCCTTAATTTTATAGCATCATGCCACTCACTCAAAAACTTTCAGAACTCGTAGGTGAAATAGATGCAACCATTTATAACCGGTTTGCCGGAAAAACCTTTTGGATAAAAGCTGAAATCACTGACGTAAAAAAATATACCGACAAGCGTTGGTGCTTTCTAAAGTTTATCGAAAAAGATGGCAACACCATCACCACAGAAATGAAAGCTGTGTTTTGGTCAGGTACCTACCAGCATATAGAAAATTTTGAAAGGGAAACAAAGCAAACTTTTGCCAGCGGCCTTGAAATTACCTGCAATGTAAG
>JANMVB010000526.1:0-4678 GCA_031392305.1 Ferruginibacter sp. | reverse complement strand
ACATTGATTAATGAGGAGGATATTACCGCATTAAAAAGTAAAATACTTGCCACAGACTTATCAGTTTCCCAACTGGTAACTACAGCCTGGGCTTCCGCCTCCACCTACCGTGATTCTGATAAACGTGGTGGTACCAATGGTGGCCGTCTACGTCTGGCACCACAGAAAGACTGGGAAGTAAACAGCCCCACTGAACTGGCGAAAGTGCTGCAGGCATTGGAAGTAATTCAAAAAGATTTTAACAGTACACAGTCTGGCGGCAAGCAGGTTTCGATGGCAGACCTGGTAGTATTGGGTGGATGTGCCGGTATAGAGCAAGCCACAAAAAATGCAGGCAATGAAGTAAAAGTTCCTTTTACGCCGGGCAGGGCCGATGCCTCTCAGGAGCAAACAGATGTGGTATCATTTGCTGCCCTGGAGCCGGGTGCTGACGGATTCCGTAATTATTTAATGACGCACCACAAGGCTTCGGCTGAGGAAATGCTGATAGATAAAGCACAACTGATGACCCTGACTGCGCCTGAGTTAACTGTACTTATTGGCGGGTTCCGTGCCATTAATACCAACTTTGATCAATCGCAGCACGGCATTTTCACCAACCGCCCCGGAGCATTAACTACCGACTTCTTTGTTAACCTGCTCGATATGGGCATTACCTGGAGAGGTACCACAGATGCACAAAATGTATTTGAAGGCAAAGAGCGTAAAACAGGCCAAACAAAATGGACAGGCACCCGTGCCGATCTGATCTTTGGTTCCAACTCAGAACTCCGTGCAATAGCTGAGGTATATGCATGCTCAGATAGCCAGGATAAATTCGTAAAGGATTTTGTGGCAGCGTGGGTGAAGGTGATGAACCTTGGCCGTTTCGACCTGGCATAAAAAGTTAAGTACTTGATTGAAAAAGGTGGTTTGGCAACAGGCCACCTTTTTTATGTGTTGTTATATTCTGTCGCCGTGGACAGTATCCTCACCGACCACTATCTTAAATTATAATACATTTTCTTAACGAGCGTTTTATCAATGTTCAGCATCGTTGTGTCACTCACTTTTACCGCATACCTTTGGGGATCTTTAATTGCGTTATAAGGGACCTGCGCCAGTTTAGAGGTCTTTCTCCTCTTTGTCAATTTCGCTGTCAATAGATTTTAGAAAATTATCGACAGCTACCTGTCGCTTAAAACTCTCCGCCTCAGGCCATGCACTATTGATAACGACCACGAGATGCCTTGCATGGTCAATATGAATCATTTGGCCATGAATACCCAATGCACGGAAAGTTCCATCACTCAAGGTCCACCATTGGTACCCATAGCCCCAACCGGGCCAAAGTGGAATTTGAGTATGAGTTGCTGTCTGCAACCAATCATCGGGAACAATGGATTTACCATTAATGCGTGCCCCTTCAAGAATGAATTGTCCGAACCGTCCGAAATCACGGAGTTTCATTTGGAGGCAGCAGCCTGCTAATTCCTGATTTGTTCTACCAAGATTCCAGGTAGCTTTTTGCTCCATACCGTAGGGAACCCAGATCTTTGATGAAAGATATCCGGATAAAGTTTGACCTGTGGCAGAACTTAGAAGAACACCCAACAGATGCGTTTCACCTGTTTTATAAACCCATTTTTTACCCGGTTCGGCCTCGGATGGCAAACGCCTCATGTAACTTATTGTTTCATCAATGCCGGGTTCAACAGGTTGCGTGTAAAACCTGACAATGTCAGAATTCGAATCTGTATAGATTTCGGTCCATCGTACACCGGTGGTCATGGTCAATAGCTGGCGGATGGTAACTTTTTCGTAGGCACTGCCTTTTAAATCAGGAATATATTTCGTTACGTAGTCGTCGATACTTTTGATGTATCCATCTTTTATGGCAGCACCAACAAGGGTGCTCGTTACTGACTTTGCAACAGACTGCGACGTCCACCGGTCAGCATCGCTGAATCCCAGGGCATAACGTTCCATCCGGATCTTTCCATCCTGTAAAATAAGGAGGCCGGCCACCTTTTGTTCTATAATAAACGCTTCCAAATCTTTTTCTTTTTGTCCACCTTTGCTAAATGCAGCTACGGGAATTCCTTGTGGAAGCTTATGCACCTTGTTCCCTCGAAGCACATCATGTGCTTTAAAAACCTGATCAAAATGCGAAAATCCAAATTCCCGCTCTTCCTGGTTCCAACCGAAGGGGTTCTTCGAAAGCGAATCCGGGTTAGTGATACCCTGCGCAAGAGAAGAGGAAGCCGAGATATGTATAATGACGAGCACGACAATGCATAGGATTGATGAGGTAACTGGTATGCGCATGATTTGATTACTGCTTTCGAGTTGTTAGAAAATAATATTCTACCGCTAAGAGCGGCACTAATTCAAATATACTACTAATGGTCTTGACAGTATCAAGGCTAAGGATAGACAAGCACATAGGGATGGTTATATATGTTGCGTACCTGGCAGTGTATAGTTTAATACTTAGACAGAAAAAATATGTCTAAAATAGATATTTGTTTGCTCTTGCTACAGCTCGGTGAGGCGCAACCCCGGAGAGTAAGATGTTTCTGGTATACACTATCACTCAGACGCAGAACTCCGTCCTGTGTCTTCTTCGTTACTAAAAAACATGGCATAACATGCGCTATGGGACGAGCCTAATAAAATCCGGATGAAGTTTTGAGAAATTTGCAGTAAAATACTTTCTACTTTTATTGCTGAAAGAGGAATAATATAATTTACTCAACTCCTTTTCATTTACATAACTATTATGCTGTCCCAAAAAAGCTTTAGTAATTTTTTTCTGTATATCACTGTATTCAAAACAATGTATTATAGCTTCTTCAGATAAATCAGCGATAATTGGTATGCTGTCCTTTATGAATAAAGTATAGTGAAGCCTGTATTCACTGTCTGCCACTTTTTTAAAATCAGTTAGTTTGATAGTACACCATGCGACAATTAACGAATCATAGTTTTTTAACTTATTGGTACCATAAATTATATATATATGCTTAATGCACGTATCATTAATTGAAGCAATTTTATATTTACTAATTGAATCTTTACAAGCAAGAGCTGATTTATTAAAGGCATTAATAGCTCTATTCATTGCGGCTATGCTATCGTTCTGATGAGCATCATATTTATTATACTCTTCATTCCTGAAACTGCTATTATTCCGATTACTACAACTGAGTAAAAGCAAGACAAATAATATAATAAATACAAAATCTTTCATTACAGTAATTTAATTGCGCCTTGTTTGCGTATGTCCCAGAGGTGTTTTCACAGCATACTAATCAAATTATAAATCTGCATGCGTGAAACCCCGCCGTTTAAAAGAGCTAACATAGTATTGCATTCGCTCTTTCTAATTTTTAATTATTGAGCAATTTAATTTTCAGTGACCTTTAAATCGGAAGCCTTACCGAATTTATATTTGAAGTCCCTAACTCATCGGGGTTTCACGGCAGTGCTTTTATCATTGTCGTTTATTCTGTGAAACCCCGCCGGCACAGAAAGTCTCTTTCCTGCGCCTATGGTGGTTATTTATGTTTTAGTTAAAACTTGTAAGAATTGGTTATAATCCTGAATTAATTTTTTATCTGATTCGTAATAAGGATTTAAGCCTGATAATACCTCTTTATTTTTTAACAAAATTTGATACAACTCACTATACAAATTGAGGTTACTTTCCCAAAATGATTTTGGTGCCGTTAGCAAACTATGTAACAAATCACCTTCATAATAACTTGCTTCAACCAAAACATTATCATTCAAATAATTTAATGCAATTGAAGCCAAAAGCTTTAAACCAATTCTTTGTACAATCATAAACCTAATATCATCGATGCTAAAATCAGCAACCTTCTTTCCATATAAATTGTATGTACGCAATTGAATACTCGACGAATAACCTTCCTTTGGAATTTCATTTTTCCATTTACCTAATATTTGCTCTAAACTCTTGTTCATTACGTTTTTCATAATTATTTAAGGGAGGCTACAGTACTGCTTTAGAATACTTTGCTAAAATGTGTAAGCAACCCAAGCTCATCCTTATAATTTTGCCTGCATTTTATATAACAAGATAATTCATTTTGCTACAGCTCAGTAAGGTGCAACCTCGGGTTTATAAGTTTAAGTTTGATACTAACCACCAATACAAATATTATGTACCTTAGTCCTTCACAATTGCTTCATTTAAATGGCAACCGTAAAATTCACTTATGCATTAAAAAGATTCTTCCCTGAGTTGCATGACATTCCGGCCCAGGGAAATTCTTTTACGGAAATTTTTAAAGAGATAGATGCAAGCTATCCCGGTCTTAGCAGCTATGTGCTCGATGAAAGCGGAAGCCTTCGCCGCCATGTAAATATTTTTATTGATGGTAAAATGATCAACGACCGTAATAATTTAAGCGACCCCATTTCTTCCAACAGCGAAATATATATTATACAAGCCTTATCAGGCGGATAAAACAATTGTATATGAAATCAACACTTCTCTTAGGCACCCGCAAGGGGTTTATTGCTTATCATTTTAAAAATGGTAACTGGCATTCAGAGAATCTTTCTTTCGAAGGCATTCCTGTTTCCATTGCATATGCGGATGAAAGAACCGGCACCTGGTGGGCCGGTCTCGATCATGGGCACTGGGGAGTTAAACTACATCGCTCTGCCG
>JANMVB010000517.1:0-10909 GCA_031392305.1 Ferruginibacter sp. | reverse complement strand
TTTACCAAAATATATTGTAGAAATACAGCATTTACCAGAAGGCGATGTGGGAAAAATTATGGGATTAATGGGTTTGTCATCACTGCTATCAGGAATTATTTTACCTACACTATCTGACAAGTACGGAAGAAAAATTTTAGTGATAATTTTTGCAGTAGTTGGAATTTTTTATCCGCTATCAATTGTGTTTTTGCAAAATTCCGGATTACAAATTCCGACCATGTTTTTTACTTATTTCTTTTTCGGCACAATGCCAATAGTACTGTCGGCAATTCCTTCCGAAACAGTTCCTATACATTCAACAGGAAAAGCCATTGGAATGATAGCAGGTGCCGGTGAAATTGCCGGAGGTGTTATTGCACCGGTTATTGCAGGAATTTTAGCAGACAAGTATGGAATGAATATGCCTTTTTATATGGCAAGTGGCGCTGCCGTTGTTGGCTTGATTGCATCATTTTCTTTTATAGAAACAAAAAAGAGCATCGTAACATAGCTATGAATTGATAGCATGAAAGCATAAAAAAAGACAGAAAAATCATAAATAGGTATCTGGGTAATGCAGAAAAAAAATACTCATATAAAACAAAATAATCCGCTTAGGAATTGGCAGGTAAACCGGGATGAAATTAAATTCATCGGCAAAGATTTGCAACGCCCTGAATGTATCTTAACAGAACCGGATGGTACTGTATGGTCAGCAGATGCAAGGGGCGGCGTTGTAAAAATAAATTACGATGGTACGCAACAACTGATAACAGGAAGCGATTTCGAAAATACCATTTCGGATTTCGGAAGCTCAACTGATATAAATGATGAGGCACGGTATGTAAAGGCACAGGGTTCATTACCCAATGGTATTTGCTTCGATCAAAGAGGAAATTTCATTATTGCAAACTGGGGAACCGACCATATAGAATTGATGACAAGAACAGGAGAAATGAACACAGTGCTTACAGAGATTGATGGCAAGCCGCTTGGAAAAACAAATTTTCCGCTACGGGATTCTAAAGGAAGAATTTGGTTTACTGTTACCACCTGCACTAATCCATGGACGGAGCAATTAAATACAAGGGAGACTGATGGATATATTGCTATGATGGATGAAAAAGGTGTACGGATAGTTGCCGATGGTTTTTGTGGTACCAATGAAATACGTTTTGATGATAATGAAGAGTGGCTGTATGTTGTGGAGAGTACCGGTAGGAAAATTTCAAGGCTCCGTGTAAAACCCAACGGTGATTTGTATGACAGAGAAGTTTATGGCCCTGAAAAATTAAGCGGTTTTCCGGATGGCTTTGCATTTGATGAATATGGCAACCTTTGGGTTACTTTAATTTTTACCGACCAGTTGATTGCGCTAACACCTGGTGGCGAAGAGTTGATGTTATTAGATGACAGTAATGCTGCAACAAAAAAAATATTGTTTGAGCATTTTGAGAGCAGGACATTAACAGGGGAAATATTAGCTTCGGTACAGGGAACCATTTGCCCCTGGATGAGCAGTTTAACTTTTGGCGGAAACGATTTATCAACAGTTTACTTAGGAAGTTTAAGAGGTACAACCATTCCATATTTTAAAAGCCCGGTGACAGGACAAAAAATGATACATTGGAAATGAGAACGGATACTAGGCAGTTATCTAAAAATGATTTATTGGGTAACCAGCTGAGGTATTTCATAGCGGCGACATTGGCGACGCTCCGTTCAACAGTTGTACATATGGCATCATTGACATTATAACAAGATATTTAAAACTAAATTTAAAAACATCCAGGTAATAAATATTTTAATGAACAATATTTTTCGTTTTAAAAATAAAGTAGTGTTAGTCACCGGTGCAGCTTCAGGCATTGGCAAAGCCACGGCCATTGCTTTTGCTAAAGAAGGGGCAAATATTATTGCAGCAGATATTAGCGATATGACTGCAACAGAAACCGAAATCAAAAAACTGAATGCTGAAATCCTGTTGGTAAAATGCAATATTGGTGTAAGGGAGGATGTGAAAAATTTAATTGCAACAGCAGTAAAACATTTCGGAAGATTAGATTGTGCAGTAAACGTAGCAGGCATTGCCGGCAGGCACTCACTGCCCATTCATGAGTATCCGGAGGACGAATGGATAAACCAAATTAATATAAATTTGATTGGCACTTATTATTGTGTAAAAGATGAAATAACACAAATGCTTCAAAACGGAGGTGGTAATATTGTAAATGTATCCTCAGCCGCAGGATTAATTGGCCAACCGCAAAACTCACCTTATGCCGCATCTAAATTTGGTGTGGTGGGATTAACAAGAACCGCAGCAAAAGAATATGCAACACAAAATATACGCATCAACGCTATTTGTCCCACAGCCATTGAAACACCGATGATAATGGAAGGCAGAAGAAAGCTGGCACATAATCCTGAAGCATTGGAATCAGCTAAAAATTTTCAGGCTATGAAGCGGATGGGGCAACCCCAGGAAGTAGCGAATGTAATATTGTGGTTATGTTCAGATGAATCAAGTTTTATTACAGGCCATGCTATGCCGGTAGATGGTGGTGCATTTGCATAATAATAGTTGCAGTATAAAAATATTTTCTTAAAAAAAATAAAAATGGAAAAACGAACAAATAAATACAAAATAAAACTCGAACTGTTATCAACAGCAAAACAGGATGATACGGTTTATGAGCCTATTGAATTAGAATTTGATAACCACGATAACATTTTTTCAATAATAAACAGGCTTCAAAGCAAAGAATTATTCAAAAATAAAAATCAAACTGCTGAATTTGCAATTGGATTAAAGATGTTTAGCGAAGTAATGTTAAAGAACAGCACACATCCGCTATTTAGTGAGTTTTCTCCCGCATTTAGAGAGTTTATGAAAAAATTAAAATCATCATAATTATAATATTCAAGATGAAAAAATATAGCAACCTAATACGCTTTGTCATCGCTATTGTTTTTTATTATAACCCAATAGTTGCACAAACTGTAACGACTGATAATTTATTGCAGGGGTTTATTAATCCACCCAATGCTGCAAAGCCTCGTGTATGGTGGCATTGGATGAATGGCAACATTAGCAAAGACGGTATTCAAAAAGATCTCGATTGGTTTACCCGTGTTGGCATTGGTGGTTTTCAAAATTTTGATGCTGCCTTATTTACTCCTGTGGTAGTGCCAAAGAAAATAGTTTTTATGACCTCCGAATGGAAAGATGCATTCAAATTCACCGCAGAATTAGCCGATAAAAAAGGGCTGGAAATGGCAATCGCTGGTTCACCAGGCTGGAGTGTAACAGGAGGGCCCTGGGTAGATAAGAAAGATGGTATGAAAAAATACGTGTGGACTGAAACAAGGGTAAAAGCAGGCGAAACTTTTTCGGGAAAATTGCCACAGCCTTCTGATGCCACCGGGAAGTTTCAAAATGTGCAAATATCAAAAGGGGGATTTTTAAATGGGTTTATTGGAGACATTCCGGCTTTTTACCAGGATGCATTTGTTATTGCATATCGGTTGCCTGACAATGAAAAGTATTTCACAGATTTTAATCCCCAACTAAATTCAAGCGGCGGCAGTTTTAATGTAAAAGATTTAACGGATGGCAGTTTAACAAATGCTGCTTTTTTACCGCCAATGAAAGTAGGTGAAGATATGTGGCTTCAATACGAATTTGAAACACCTCAAACTTTTAAAGCTTTTTCAATAGCAGGTGCTGTTCAAACTGCAATGCAGGATTTTGATGGTGTTCCCCTCAATCGTACATTGAAAGTAAGCGATGATGGGATTAATTTTAGAGAAGTTGCTCAACTTTCCGGCAGTATTATTCCTTTAAACACAGTTAGCATACCGGCAACAACTGCTAAATATTGGCGTATCGCTTTTAAAACTTTACCGCCGCCTGTTAATGTATTTGCTGCCATGTCCGGAGGCAATCCGGTGGGTGAAAAATCTGATGGGGTAAATATTGCCGAGTTTATTTTATACAGCACCGATCGCATTGATCAAATTGAAGACAAAGCAGGTTTTACCCCCTGGAAAGAAAATAACAAAACTTTTCTACCACAAAATGCTGATGCTATTAATATTGATGGAGTAATTGATTTGACTTCGGAAATGAAAACTGACGGCACACTCAATTGGACACCCCCACCTGGAGGGCAGGGTGGCTGGGCAATTATCCGATTGGGTTATTCCTTAACAGGTCGCCAAAATCATCCTGCTTCACCCGAAGCAACCGGCCTGGAAGTTGATAAATTGGATAAAGATGCTGTTAAAAAATATATCAATACATACCTCGATCTGTACAAAGATGCTACCGGCGGCATAATGGGCAGCAAAGGGCTTCAATACATGGTTTTAGATAGTTACGAAGCCGGGCACATGACGTGGACCAAAAATTTCCCTGAAGAATTTAAGAAGAAACGTGGTTATGATATTAAAACATGGATTCCCGTTTTAACCGGAAGAGTAGTAACAAATATAGGATCAAGTGAAAAGTTTCTTTGGGACTTTAGAAAAACAATCGGCGAACTAATTGTTGAAAATCATTACGACGTTATTGGTGATGAACTCCACAAAAGAGGAATGAAGCGATATACAGAATCGCATGAGGATAGAAGGATTTACTTAGCAGATGGTATGGATGTAAAGCGCAATGCTGATATTCCCATGTCTGCCATGTGGACACCGGGTAGCCTGGCAGGTGGTGCTAATGAAGAAGTACGCAGTGAAGGTGATATTAGAGAATCTGCATCTGTTGCAAATATTTACGGCAAAGCAATTGTTGCGGCAGAGTCTATGACTTCTATTCAAAATGCATTTAGTTTTCATCCCGAAAAACTGAAACGCACGGCTGATTTAGAAATGGCCTCAGGATTAAACCGTTTTGTCATTCACACCTCAGTGCACCAACCATTAGATGATAAACAACCCGGTTTTTCACTCGGCCCATTTGGTCAATATTTCACCCGCCACGAAACATGGGCAGCACAAAGCAAAGTTTGGATAGAATATTTGGCCCGTAGTTGTCAGCTTTTGCAACAAGGAAAAAATGTTGCCGATGTCTTGTATTATTATGGCGAAAATCAAAATATCACCTGGTTAACAAAAGAAAAATTACCAGCTATTCCGGCAGGCTATGAATTTGATTTTATTAATTCAACCGCATTGATTGAAGCCATCTCCTTTGCAAATGGAAAATTGGTTGCCAAAAGTGGCAACACTTATAATCTGTTGGTATTTGATGAAAGTGCAAAAAATATGACATTGCCTGTATTGAAAAAATTAAATGAACTTGTAAAAGCAGGTGCAAAGATATCCGGTACAAAACCTATGCAATCACCCAGTTTAAGCGATAATGCAGTGGAATTTCAAAAGATTGTCAATGAAATTTGGGGTAATCCAAATGTGCTTAAAGGCTCAGTAGCCGATGCTTTAAAAACATTAAAAGTTGCTGAAGATGTTATTATAAAAAATGCTGCTGCTAAAATTTTGTACCGTCATCGCAAAACCAATCAACAGGATATTTATTGGTTAGATAACCGCAGCGATGCAGAAAATGTAGCAGAAATCAGTTTCAACATCACAGGCAAATTACCTGAACGCTGGCATCCGCAAACAGGCAAAACAGAAAAGGTATCCTATCAGTTCAAAGATGGCCGTACCATTATTCCGCTACACTTTCATTCGTGGGAAGCTTACTTTATTATTTTCAAAGACAAAACAAGTACAGTAGCTTTTACCAAACCAACAGTTAAAACTCAAACCGTTGCTACAGTCAGCAACTCATGGCAAGTTAGTTTCCCTACAATAGGAACTAAAAAATTTGAAAAATTAAATTCATGGCCTGAAAATTCTGACAATGCAGTAAAATATTTTTCAGGAACGGCAACTTATCAAAACAATTTTAGTATCACAAATATTGATAAGAAAGCCACTTATGAAATTGACCTGGGCGAAGTTAAAAATATTGCAGAGGTAATGGTTAATGGAAAAAACATGGGCATTACCTGGAAGAAGCCATTCACCATAAATATTACAAGTGCATTAAAACCGGGGAATAATAAAATTGAAATCAGGGTTACCAACCTTTGGGTAAACCGCTTAATTGGCGATGCACAGCCGGATGTAAAGATTAAAACAACTTTTACAACCATACCTTTTTATAAGCCGGATTCACCGCTGTTGCCCTCGGGTTTAATTGGCCCCGTAAAAATTTTATCAATAAAATAGTCGTCATCATAAAAAAATAACAATGGCAAAAAATCCGCATTATTTATCACAAATGGCTCACGTCGAATTGCTGAGTACCAACATAGAAGAAACCGTAAAGTTTTATACTGATATTGTTGGCATGGACAAAACAGGTGAAGATGAAACATCTGTTTACCTAAGGGCATGGGGCGATTATTTTTTGTACACTTTAAAAATTACGCAATCAGATAAAAAAGGATTAGGGCAAATTGGCTGGCGTGCCGATAGTGCAGAAGCACTTGAAGATTGTGTAAAACATTTAGAAAGTATTGGTGCAGGCATTGGTTGGGTTGAAAAAGATTTAGGTCGTGGAAAAGCATATCGTTTTAAATCACCCGATGGGCATACGCATGAAGTTTTTTGGGATGTGGTTTGGCTAAGAGAAACCGGCGAAAGAAAAAGCATTTATACCGACCGTTACGCAAGTAACCGCCGCATTGGTGCATGCCCAAGAAGGTTCGACCATATAACATACCTCGTTGCAAAATTTCAATACGTAAAAGAAAAAGCTTTTTGGCAGGCAATGGGCTTAAAAAATCCGGATGAAGTTAGAATAGCCGATGACATTCCACCGGTTGGCGGGTTATGGACAATTGGTAATCTCTCTCACGACATTGCTGTTTTTTCTGATCCGAATTTACAACCGGGAGAAGGTGTATTAAATCATATTTGTTACAATGTAGATAGCCGTGAAGAAGTATTGCTGGCATTAGATTGGTTTAACGAAAAAGGATATAAAAGTGTATGGGGTGCCCCAACAAGGCATAAGGCTGACGAAGGCTTTTTCTTTTACATTATGGAGCCGCATACCGGAATTCTGTTAGAGATATATTCCTGTGCAAGATTAATTTTTGCACCCGACCATGGACCGGATATTCATTATCTGAAAGACAATCCAAACGATGCATGGGGCTTAACCAATCCTTTTGCGGAAATGGAAAAAGGAAAAGTAGGCGGGTTGAAGCCTGTTGATATCTAAAGCAGATATTTAGATATTGAAAAGATATTGAGATATTGAAAAGATATAAACTCAATAAAATAATATCCAATATCTCAATATCTCAATATCCCAATATCATAATAACATAAATAATTATAAAATCATGTGGCACTTTTTCCCAAATCAATACATGCCTTCTTACCAGGTAAACAGGGCATTAACACAGGCACACTATGGCGGCGGCGAATTTGCAGAAATTTTAGAAGTAGCCGCTGAAATCACGCCAGGCGATAATGAAAGTTTTCATGTGGCCTGGGATAAAATGGGTAACAAAGTTTTTAATCTTGCAGAATCTTTTTTAGCAGCAGGCAACAATATTTCTGCATGCAGAACTTTTTTAAGGGCCTTTAATTATTTACGTACGTCAGAATTTTTTCTCAAACCATCTGATAAAAGAAAACTGCCTTCCTACTTAAAAGCAAGAGATGCTTTTTTAAAAGCTATTCCTGTTTTTAATAACAAGCCTAAGCAGGTGCAGGTTCCTTTTGATGGCTCTTTTTTACCAGGTTATTTATTTTTACCAGACGGGGTAAAAAATCCGCCGATGATGATAATGTTTGGCGGGCTCGATAGTTTGGCAGAAGAACTTTACTTCGGCCCATGCCAGCATTTAAATGAAAGGGGCATTGCTTTATTGGCTGTAGATGGACCGGGCCAGGGTGCATCGCTGCGGCTCAACCATATTTATACCCGTCACGATTTTAATGTGGCCGGCACTGCGGTATTAGATTGGAGCATTGAAAATTTAAAAGACGATGTAAATACAAATAGCATTGGTATTATGGCAGTGAGTATGGGTGGCTATATGGCGGCAAGATGTGCTGCGTTTGAACCCCGCTTTAAAATTTGTGCAGTATGGGGTGCTGTTTGGAGCTATTATGAAATTTGGAAAAACCGACCCGACAATCATCCCCTGGCAGAAATTGTTCAGCATATTGTTGGAGCATACAATATGGCAGAAGCAAGAGAAAAATTAAAATTGTTTGCATTGGATAATGTGGCAGAAAAAATTTCTATGCCAACTTACGTATTGCATGGTGAAGATGACAGGCAAAATTTTGTAGAGAATGCTTACAAATTAAGAGATGCACTAACCTGCGAAAAAGTGGTGGAGATTATTCCCAAAGAAAGCAGCGGTTCAGCCCATTGCCAGATTGACGATTTTACAAAGACGTTTAATATGTACGATTGGATTGCAAAGAAGATGAATGGGTAATTTTTTGTTGTCCGGGCTGAAGTATTTCAATTAAACTTCAGTGGCGTCGCACTCTTGTACATTATATCATTGTGGATCTTTACCCACATTGTAATGAGCGAAACATCAGCCCCACATTATTTGGGTACTCTTGTACAACATAACATGAATGAACATTTTTAAGCAGTAGCATTAAAACAAGAACATGAAAAAAATTATTAAAAAGGGAATTACTTATGCCGAATCAAAAGAGGCCGATTTAAAAGTTCGTGCCATTGTAGAAGGTATGCTGAACGGCATTTCAGAAAAAGGGGATGTTGCTGTAAGGGAACTTTCAGCAAGATTAGATAAATGGAGCCCCGAAAGTTTTAAACTTTCTGACGAGCAAATAAAATCCATCATTAAGGGCTTGCCCAGGCAGGTAATTGATGATATAAAATTTGCGCAAATACAAATAAGAAACTTTGCACAACATCAGCGGGAAGCTATAAAAGATATTGAAGTAGAAACATTACCCGGTGTATTCCTCGGGCATAAAAATATTCCTGTAAACAGTGTGGGTTGTTATGTGCCCGGTGGACGATACCCAATGGTGGCATCTGCACACATGAGTGTACTAACGGCAAAGGTTGCTGGCGTAAAAAGAGTGATTGCATGCACACCACCCATCAATGGAGAAATACCTGCAGCAACAGTTGCTGCAATGAGCATGGCAGGCGCTGATGAAATTTATATTTTAGGTGGAGTACAGGCCGTAGCAATGATGGCGTTGGGTACTGAAACAGTAACTGCAGTTGATATGCTGGTTGGTCCGGGTAATGCTTATGTGGCCGAAGCCAAACGCCAGTTGTATGGCAAAGTAGGTATTGATTTATTTGCAGGCCCTACAGAAACCTTAGTAATTGCTGATGATACCTGCGATGCCGAAACCTGTGCTACCGATCTTTTAGGTCAGGCAGAGCACGGGCCAACTTCTCCAACAATATTATTAACAACAAGCGAAGCATTGGCGCATGCAACTATCATAGAAATTGAGAAGCAATTGCAAACATTAGCCACCGCAGATATTGCCAGTGTATCGTGGAGAGATTATGGGCAGGTGATATTGGTTGATAGCGAGGAAGAGTTAATTAGGGAAGCAGACATTATTGCCAGCGAACATGTACAGGTGATGACGGCAAACCCAAGAAAGTTTTTAGATAAGATGACCAACTACGGTGGATTATTTTTAGGGCAACGTACCAATGTGGCTTTTGGCGATAAAGTAATTGGTACCAATCATACACTGCCTACAAAAGAATCAGCAAGATATACCGGTGGTTTATGGGTAGGCAAATTTTTAAAAACCTGTACTTACCAGGAAATAAAAAGCGACGAAGCCAGCGCAATGATTGGTGAGTACTGCTCAAGACTATGTGTTATAGAAAATTTTGCTGCTCACAAAGCGCAGGCAGATTTACGGGTAAAACGTTATGGAAAAAAAGATGAAAATGTTAACGGATAAAATTGCTATTGTTACCGGAGGTGCCGGAGGCATTGGTTCTGCCATCTGTAAACGATTAGCAGGTGAAGGAGCTGCAATTATTATAACGTATAACAGTAATGCAGAAAAAGCTGAACAATTACTGAACGAATTGCCCGGAGAAAATCATTCCATATTTCATGCACCTGTAAATGATAGCAACTCTTTAAAACAACTGGCAATATTTATTGAAGAAAAATATGGCAGGCTGGATATATTGGTAAACAATGCAGGGATTACAACAGCAGTTGCCCATGATGATTTGGATGGATTAACCGATGAATGGATAGACAGAATATTTGCCACCAATTTTCGTGGGGCATTTTCAATGATAAGGGCCTGTAAAAAATTATTGATAAAAAGTAATGATGCATTGGTGGTAAACATTTCTTCGGTAGCAGCGGTATCGGGCATTGGAAGTAATGTAGCGTATTGTGCATCCAAAGCTGCAATGGACAGCATGACCCGTTCATTGGCAAGGGCATTGGCACCGGCAATTCGTGTAGTTTCTGTTTCTCCCGGTTGGGTAATGGGAGAATATGCAAAATATGCCGACCCTGCATTTTTACAAAAGCAATTAGATGCAACGCCACTTAACCGTTTTGCAACACCAGAAGATGTAGCTGATGCAGTATATGCTTTGGCAACAACATTAAAGTTTACTACTGGAAGTATTATCCCTGTTGATGGTGGAAGATTGTTGAAGTGATATTAGGATATCTCAATATCATGTTTTAAAACATTTGTTATATGAAAAATAAAATTGAAAAAGTATTAATTGTTGGCGGCGGCCTTGGTGGTATATCGCTGGGTATTTCATTGAGCCGTGCAGGTATTACTGCACATATTGTGGAATTGAATTCAGCATTTAATGTATATGGCGTTGGAATAATTCAAACTTCAAATGCACTAAGGGCCCTGGATACAATTGGTGTTGCAGATG
>JANMVB010000437.1:0-20816 GCA_031392305.1 Ferruginibacter sp. | reverse complement strand
ATTACCACGAAGGTTTGGTAGCGGGCTTCGTGTTGCTTTACCACCGTGGCCACCCTTGCCATACCACCAACCTTGCCCTGGCTAAGCGCTCCTATTTCGTACACATCATTCAATTGCAGGATGCAAATGGTATCGCTTGCCGCCTGCGCAAAAGCGGCGCAATAAAAAATAATAACGCAGGCAGAGAGGCAAAAAATACGTTTCATAGCTGTAAATTTTTAAGGTGCTTAAAGATAATATTTTGTGGTAAGGATGTATATTGAATTTAAAATAAAGCCGCAGCATGGCTAATGAAAAACATAGTTTGTGGCACTGACAAAATAAATATTCCGGGCTCTGCCTACTGCACAAAACTGTTAACTTTATCACCCACTAACCTGGTTAAAAAAAATGAACGAAGCCATATTATCTGTAAGGGAAATACAACAAAGTGATGTACCGCTGATAACAGACTACTGGCAAAATGCAACGCCGGAATACCTGCACGCAATGGGTGTTGACCTTGCTAAAATGCCCACCCGTGAGCAATGGCTCAGCATGTTACCGGGGCAGATAAACCAACCTTACCACCAAAAGCAATCCTACTGCATCATTTGGCTGGCAGACGGTGAACCGGTAGGCCACAGCAATGTAAACAAAATAATTTTTGGCGAAGAAGCCTATATGCACCTGCACATCTGGTATGCACCCATCCGCAACATGCATGCAGGCACTGCCCTTATAAAAATGACGCTGCCTTATTTTTTTACCAACCTGCAATTAAAAAAGATTTGCTCCGAACCTTATGCGCTCAACCCTTCGCCCAACAAAGCGCTGGCTAAAGCCGGTTTTACATTTGTAAAGGAATACATCACTACACCCGGCACCTTAAATTTTGAACAGCGGGTAGCCCATTGGAAGATTGGTAGGGAGGGGGTGATGGGAGGGGAATAGATGGAAGCGGTACTTCATTTCTCTTTAGGCATATAACAAGTCGGGTTCTACATATTTAAAATATTGAGGCCTGATGGCACCCCGGCTAACTACCTGCACTGCTGTTCCCGGAAACACTGCTTCGAGGCTATGAGAAATATTGCTGTAGTTTCTAAAATCGGGGGTTGACATTTTTACTATGATATCAATATCACTTTTTGGTGTTTGCTCATCACGTGCATAGCTGCCAAATAATGCCAGTTCTGTGAGGTTATAATTTTCCTGCAACGCAGGTTTAATACCCCTTAGTTTTTGTAAAATTATTTTCTTATTCAATTCCATAAAATTGATTTGCTCAAAAATAGTAAATATTTTGGGAGTTGAAGGGTTTGCCTTATAGTTATGAATACAGATGTTAATACTGGCATTGGTTTTCATAGCATCCCAATAATTCGATTTACTCAAACAGATAATTTTTTTTCCAGCATTTTATTCATTTCTCAACATTGTTGTGTCACTCCCTTGTACCGCATACCTATGTGGAACTTTTATCAACCGCTACATATTAAATTTGCGGTAGCATTTTGGAACTTGAAAAGGTGATATAATAATTTTAGGAAAGCAACTTTGCTTTAGCAAGCAATGAATTCATCATTGTAATTTTTTTGGCAAAAGGCGAATTGGCTGTAGAAGTAAATTTGGTAATCATCACAGTTTTACTTTCCACTCTTTTGGCAGAAGATCTGCTTACTTTATTTTTTTTTACCAAAGGCATATCTTAAAATTAGGGATTTCTTTTTACCATAAAATGAACAACTTTTAACGAAAATTTCAATTTGTGAATATGAAGAATATGAATTTTTAAAACTGATTTCAGAAAAACCCTTTGTACGATTGTGGTTTAAGTTGGCAAAAACTTATATAGTCACCTTGTTTTATAAAAAGTTGAGGGATTTCTTTAAAATTGAAAACTCTATACAAATAAAATTCTTTGCCTTTTATCGAAGCGAAAATAAGTTCATTGTGAGACAAATAAATGGGAGTTTCTTTTGCCAGTTTGGTTGTTTTTACTTCGATGAATCTATCAGTACCATTATTGTTTTTAGATAGAATGTCAAATCCTAAACCATCACCTTTTTCTTTTGACACCCACTCAATTCTATCAGCAAGATTATCTTTTCCGGCTTTTACCAATCTCCATTTTTCATATTCAAGAACTAATTGCTCACCCTTTTCACCTAAATGACGATTATTTTGCTCCCTTGCCAAATAATTAATTTTGATTGGAAGGAAAGTTGGTTGTTCTCTTTCTTTCAAGTTTGATTTAGCAGGACTGGTATCTAATATTTTTTCAAAATTTATTTTTTTGATAGAAGGCGTAATAGTCTCTTCAGTAAACTTTTCAAATTTTTTTTCTATGGCTATTTTATTTCTATCTAAAAATTGAATTACCTCATCTTCTAGAAGTTGCTGAAAATTAAAAAGAGGTTTATATCCATTAATAAATGGAAGCCCCATTTTAGCTAATACCCCACTTATATTTCTATGCTTGTACTCAATTGAATTATTCCTATTACTTAGCAACTTTGAAAGTCTCTCCCTATGGTTTGATTTATTATACCGCTGATTACTCAATTCATAATTGAACATGTCAAAATAGTCCTTTACAATTAGTATTACTTCTTCCTTTGTCCAATTCATAATTATAATTTGGTTCGATAAAGTTGCCACTGACGTGACTTAAAAGCAAATGTAGTGACAAATAGAACTACTAAATTGTGTCTTGAAACATACAGCTTTTAATAGCGGCATTTATTAACTTTCCATAAAGTAAAACAATTAATGTACAGACCCACAGCAAAAGGATATTTTTCAGGATGCGGAGGAATGGAAATTGGTTTAATGCAAGCAGGCATTAATGTGATTCAATCACTTGACCTTGATCAAGAAGCTACTGACTGTATGATCTATAACAACCATTATTTTTCTCACTCGGTTTTAACAGTGGATATAAAGTACAAAACTGTTTTAGAACAACCCCAAACAGATATTATTGTTGGTACTTATCCTTGTACGAAATATTCAGCCATAGCCGATATACACGGCACACGAACAGGCGATGATTTGTTCCTTCATTTTTTTAGGCATATTGCAATTGAGCAACCTGAAATGTACATTGTTGAAAATGTACCTGGCATGAAAAAGTTTAAGGTAGTGATGGAGGCAATGACAAAACTTCCAGATTATTATGTGAATATATTTTGTCCCGTTGATGCTTCAAACTGGTTACCCCAACGAAGAAAAAGATTAATTCTAATTGGCACAAAAAAACCATACGTTATAAATTCTCCAACGCAAATAAATAATAGACCTACACTAAAATCCATTCTGGAAAAAAATCCCGAAGTAGAAATGCCTGAATATGTACTAAAAAGGATTAGTGGTAAGTATAGGGATTTACCGATTATAGTTGACCCAGGACAAGCCTCTGCAATAGCTCCAACTTGTGTTGCTCATTATTCAAAAGATTTGAGTACAAGGCTTGTTAAAGATCACAATTCTCCTTACGGTTTACGACCTTTTTCAATAAGAGAGTATGCAAGATTACAAGGCTTTCCGGATGATTTCAAATTTGAAAATAAAAGAAGTTCGTATAGGTTGATTGGAAATGCGGTACCGGTGCACATGGGAAAATGGATTGGTATGGAGGCGATGAATTATTTTAATTAGATTTCTTCTAATCATTCATCCAATTTAAACTTCGGTTTTACTATAAATGCCACTACCCTTATTTCAACATTATGCCCTGTTAGTGCACTTTGATTTTCCATAACTAATACAATGTCAGAATAGTTACCTTGAACTATTGAATAATCTGTTGAGACATTATTTGCGTTTTTGAATTTGTAGTAGCTATATGCTAGACCATTTGCACAAGCTTTAGCATTTTGTAGATCCATAAATTTGTAATTCACAGTCGCTGTTGTATTCATCATAGGTAAAGATGGTATCAGTTTCATTCCATATAAAACCAACGGATTTGCAGAAAACATTGATGCAAATGGAGCAAGGTCTTCAATAAAATTTTTCATACCGTCTTGAGCTTCCTGATCTACACCTATCCAATAAGTCCAATATGTTGTATTTGCTGGCAAATTAATAGAAAGAATAGTTTTATTAAGATGGTCTAAATTACCCATAGAGTAAACTCTACTTACGGTTTTTAAAACGTCAGAAAAAACTGTGTCATAAACAATCTTTGGAGAAGTATTGAATTTAGAACTGCTATTTTTTGAAGGGATTCTATCAATAGTTAGATTTGCCTCCTTACCAAAAAGAGCATCTGTATATAAAGCTATTTTATAAATACCTCTCGTGGGTATTTTGATTGTTTCATTCTCTAAAATTTTAAAATCTTGCTTTCGATAAATTTCATTGCCTTTTTCAATATCACTAATAAAAATAGTTGCAGTACCTTTTTTATTTAATATTGAACAATTAATAATTATTTCATCATCTTTATCTAGTCCAAAAATGTTTTGTTCCGTATCACTACTCAAAGCTCCTGATAGACTGACCTGCTTCTTAATTAATCTTTGAGCCTGACCTGCTGTTATCATCTCACACCCAATTTTAATAATATTTTTGGTGCTATCGTTAATAGTCAGCGTAAGGTTTATTTTGTCACTATTTGTTTTTAATTGCAAATAATGTTCTCCAGTAGAGATAGCTTGGCGATTAACATCATTTGCCTCAATAAAACCCTTTGATACGCCATCAATAAATAGTACTCCATCCTTACACGGTATAATTAAAAATTCTTTGGCAGTTTGTGAATACAGATAGAAAGAGAAACAAAGCGTCAGGCTTAGCAAATAAAAAATTTTCATTAGGGTAATTTTGGTATGAGACGCAATAATAGAGTAAATCATTAATAAAATAAAAAGAAAGAGTTTATTTAAATGGGGATAGGAAAATGTTCAACATAGATATTCAGTACAAGTGTATAACGCCTGCGCAGTCGTAATAACATGCTGCCAACGAAGCTTAGGAAACTAAGGCAGATTGGCCAGTGCTGTTTAGTCAATTTGGTCTTCACCAATCAGGCGCCGGACTCCATCCGGTGTCAACTTGTTAGACAACGAAATTAAAGAGAGCACAAATAAATACATGCCCCTCGCTCATTGCCCAATTGAAAAACCACTGTACAAGTGTACCCAAATAAGCCGGGCTGATATTTCGTTCATTACAACGTGGGTAATGTTCCCCAATGATACAATGCACAAGAGTGCGACGCCCATGAAGCTAAATTGAAATACTTCAGCCCGGACAACAAAAAGAACTTTCAACTTCAGCAGCATACCGGGCACGGAAGCAAAGTCTACAATATTATTTTATTTTGCACGGCCTATACCAAACTGGTCACCGGCAAGTACGGCTTTGTTTCCATTCAATTGCACCTCCACCATCTTTTCACTTGCTACGCTGTTATTGAATTCGTCTTTCAGTGTTAACAGTATTTTTCGGGTTTTTACATCAATCACTTCACCGCTTGACGGGTAAGCATATTTTCCATCTACTGTAAAGGTGATCCATCCCGGCATATCCTGTAGCGGAATGGTGCTCAACTGCTGGTAGGGCGCCCTGGCGCTGAATATATGCATGCGCATATTATGTCCATCTGCTACCCATAGTTCTTTTTCATCTGGTGTAAGGCCGATGCCGTGGCTTGGGTTTCCATGTCTTCTTACCGGCCCAGGGTTCCATCCTTCCACTGCAATACGATTCATCAGTTTTCCTGTTTTCAGGTTGCCCACCTCAAAACCCAGCAAGCTGTCAACGGTGACGAATACCAGCGATTCGGAAGCATTGATAGTAAAAGGGCGAATGAAATTTCCAAAAGGACCCACCTTTTCAACAATGGTATGTGTTGCCGGATCTGCCACAAATAATAACGGGGAGGCAATGTCGGCCATATAAACACGTTTTCCGGATGGTGCGTAGATGGTATTATGTGCCCTTTTTACTACCTGTATTTTTGTAATAATATTACCCGTTTCGCAATCCACTACATTCCAGAAATCTTTTTCAAGAGATGGCAGGTACATGATTTTTCCGTCCGGTGATACAGACATTCTATCACATCCCCCTTCAAAGGCTTTCTCCCAAATAACTTTTTCTGTTGCCAGGTCAATGCGTTGAAGCGATTCAAGTGTACTTACATAAATGCTGTTGAGGGGTACACTCACCGCCACTCCTTTCACATTGGAGGGTGTACCATCGGGATGGAGCCCCTGTGTTTTTATCCGCTTTACAAAGCGGTGGTTGTTGTTGATATCAAAAACCAGGATGCCGTGTCCGCCATATCCCAGGTAGTCGCGGATGCCCGGAACAGCTACATACAAAAACCGTTTGGTGATGGGTGGGGATTTCTTTTGCTGACCATATAAATTTTGGGACAAGGTCGCACAAGCTACTGTGAGCATCAACACCAGTGTCGTAACTACTGAAAGCATGTTGGCTTTTGGTCTCATAAATTTTTTACTCTTTTTAGGTGCTTAAAAACAATTTGAGGATACAATATAGAATAAATCTACTCTCCCGGGTTACAGCAGTTTTTTATCTTCACAGGCGCCGTCCGGTGTATAATCATTACTAATACCTGAAACTGAATACAGAAGAAATGAACATGAACCCTTCGTTCATTTGAAAAGCCAACGTACAAGTGTGCGACGCCACTGAAGCTTCATTGAAATACTTCTGCCCGGACAAAAAAAATATACTTGTAAAGTAGGACACCAATGAAGCTTAACCAGCACTCAAAACCTCGTCTCAAAAAATAAAAAACCTCGTCTCAAAAATCCAACAACATCTCCACAGCAAATATTCCAAATAACAGAAGGCATCCATTTATTTACCACTTTGCTTTTTAAAATTAAGGCCTTACCTTTTATGCTAAATTAAAAAGTATGAAAAAGCTGATACTGGTTTACGGCACTTTATTTTTGGTGAGTATGCTAATGGTGCTTACAGGAATTTTTAACCCTGTGCATGCCCAGCAACAACAATACGCCAACGCTTATACTTTTTGGAATTTTGGGGAGGATGCTAATGATGTACAAAATGTGGAGCAAAAAATATGGATTGCTATGCCGGCACCTGCCACACAATGGGTAATGACATGGGCCTGGGTGGCCGACCCGGCACATGGTGGTTATTTAGGTTTTAATACCGATGAGCAGGGAAAAGGACAGGCACTTTTTTCGTTGTGGAATGCAAGTGAGGCAACCGGCGGCAATTGTAAAGAGTTTGGCGGCGAGGGCGTGGGATGGAGTTGCAGAAAACCATTTGATATAAAGCCGGATGCTATTTATCAATTGCGCTTAACACTTACCCGGATGGAGGGTGGTGGTGCCTGGTGGGGTGCATGGATTACGGAGAACCCCGATGGCGATTCGCAGAAAGAATATTTTTTGGGGGAGATAAAAGTAAAAAGTGAAATGAATAGTATCCGTGGTAATTCAATCAACAACTTCAGCGAATACTATGGAAAAACGCAGGAGAAATGTGGCACCGTGCCGCTTTCAATTTTGGGTGTTGCCCCGCCTGCAGCAAATAAAGATGAAAATGGTAATTATAAACGAACGTCAACATTTAACGGTGGAAGTAACCCACAGGAAAACCCTTGCAAAACCGGCGATGAGCCGCAGGGCACTTTGTTTAAAGTAGAAAATTATGAGTTGGGTGGTGCCAAAGGCGCTATGATATTTATGGGTGGCACCGGCAGCGAACATAGTTTGCCGGATAATATTCAGCAACCTTCCGGTACAGGGTTATGAGCAATAAAATAAGAAACAATTGCAAGGGATTCTGATGGCACAAAGCTTGCATTACCAGTGAGAACCTTGTATTTGAACGGGGATAAAATAATTCCGCAACGAGAGTGGTAATTATTTTGTGATTTGGAAAAAAACTGTCTTTGGAATATTTTCTTAAAGGGTTTCCATCTGTTTACGGGTAGCTGGCTCAAAGTGAAATTGAAGGTTAAAATGGTTCAACGTAAATACAAGTTCCCTTGCAATAATTTTATAATTTTATGAACAGGCATACAATTACAAAATGCTGGTGTACAACAATTTTACATTAAATTGTTGCTGATACATTTTTGAAAGATGCATCTTATAAATTTATGGAAATTAGTATGGTACAATATTTTGAATTACTCAATGGAATGCAGGGCCGGGGTTATATTGCCTTTAAAAGTTATTTCCTTTCTTTTAAGTTTTTTTCGAGTATAATAGACAGGATAAAAAACATGGCTGCGACTGCACCTGCCGGTATTGCCAACAAGGATATTACCAATCAACCGGTGGTGGTAGTAATTGCAGATGATGATACAGACGATAGGGAACTTTTTGAAGAAGCTGTAATAGAAATTAATTCGACAATTAAAGTGCAGGCAGTGCAGGATGGATTGAAATTGATGAATGTTTTAAACGAGCCTGGCGCAACTTTACCTGATATCCTTTTTCTTGATCTTAATATGCCCGGTAAAACAGGCAAAGAATGTCTGCGGGAAATTAAAAACAATAACCGGCTTAAAGATCTTCCCGTGGTTATTTATTCCACTTCTGCCAATATCCTGGATATTAAGGAAACACAAGGAATTGGGGCAAATTTATATATCCGTAAACCAGATAGTTTTAATGCACAGGTTGCAGTAATAAAAAAAGTTTTTTCGCTTGATCTTGAAAAACTTACTCCCAACCGGCCGCTGCACAGCTTTGTACTTCCATCAGATAATCTTTAATGATAAGTATTGATGAAAAAACCAACCCTTGAAACAGACATGAAAGAATCTACAGCATCGGCCAAACTCAATTTGAAATACCTGCCTTCATTTGCTGCTTTTTTATTGGAAAATCATTTGGAAGCTTTTGTAATTGAATTATTAAGAATTTCACGGGAAGAAGACGTGCCCCTGCTAAAATATTTTTCTTCTTATACAGAAGCGGACCTTGTAGAGTTTGGAAAAAAATCAAATGCCAATTTACTTACCCTGATTGCACAGAATCAATTGAAAGAATACATTGACAAATCAACTACAGATTTTATCAATAACCAGTTACCAATATTAGACCGTGAAGAAGTTTTGATAGATGACATTACCCTTATTTCCCTTGTTAGAAGAAAGGCATTCCGTAATTTTTTAAACCGCTTTACAAGCGACCCGGTCCATTTTAACCTTGTAATGGAAGAAGTTGATAGGTTTACAGCAAGCAGCGAAGCAGCCTCTTTCAATGCTTATAACAATATTCAGCAGGACAAAATAAATAGAGTAAACCAGGAGCTTGCCTTGCAGCAACAGGAATTACTGGAAGCCCAGCAGCTTACCGAAATGGGCAGTTTTTTCTGGGATATTAAAGATGGTAATTCTTCTTATACACCTGGCGCATTAGCAATATTTGGCCTTACCAGGCCCAGTAACCTTGCCTCATTTTTTGAACAGGTACACCCTGTGGACAGGGCTAAATTAAAATCGGCACTGGATAAAGCACTTAATGAAGACGGCCTTTTTGAGTGTGAATACACTTATATAAAAGACGACATAGAAAAAAGAATTTGGTCTCGTGGTACGGTAAAATTTGAAGCAGGTACCCCCGTGAGTATGAAGGGAACAATCATGGATATCACCAACAAGTACTTACTACTTGAGCGACTGCAGCAGAGCGAAGAATTACATAAACAGGCCCAGGCGCTTACGCATATTGGCAACTGGAGCTGGAACATTGCCAATAATAAAATAATATGGTCGGATGAGATGTACCGCATTTATGGATTGCAACCACAAAGTGAGGAAATAACTTTTGAACGTTTTATGTCATTGGTTCACCCGGAGGATAGGGAGCATCGAATGAAGGAGATAGAGGAATCAATACAAAAAGGGAAGACCGCAGACTATTTTTTGCGCATTATAAACCTTGACGGTACCCAAAAAGTATTGAAAGGCAAAGGAGAAGTTATTAAAGACGAAAATAACCAGCCATTACAACTGAACGGCACCTGCCAGGATGTAACAAAAGAATACCTGCTTAACAAAGAATTGCAGGAAAAAGAACAGAATTTTAAGCATCTGATCAGTAATGCGCCGGATGCAGTAATCGTCATTAATACCGCAAGTATTATTACATTATGGAATCCAAAAACAGTAGAAATTTTTGGATGGACCGCCGAAGAAGTAATCGGTAAACCGCTATCTGATACAATTATTCCTGCAAGATATAAGCAGGCCCATGAACAGGGTATGAAAAGGTTTTTACATTCAGGTGTATCAAAGATTTTAAACCAAACACTTGAGCTTACTGCTTGTACCAAAGCCAGGCAGGAATTACACATATCGTTAACAATTTCAGAAACCAGGCAGGGAGGCGACCAGGCTTTTATTGCTTTTTTAAGAGATATCTCATTACAAAAAAATACGCAATTGGAACTGCAAAAGAAAACAGCCTTATTGGAATATAAAAACCTTGAACTGGAAAGAATAAATAAAGAACTGGAATCTTTTAACTTTGCTGCCAGCCACGATCTGCAGGAACCTTTACGCAAAATTCAAACTTACACAGACCGCATTTTAGATAGAACAAAAAATATTTTACCTCCTCACATTGAGAGTGATTTTAATAAAATATTGGCCTCATCTAAAAGGATGCGTAGCCTTATCGAGGATCTGCTAAGTTTTTCGCAGAACACTATAAAAACGGAGGATACTACCCCGGTTGATCTTAATGAAATGATAGAAGAAGTGAAAAGCTCATTCATCAACAACCTGGAAGAAAAAAAAGTGCAGATAAAGGTGGATAAATTGCCTGTTGTAAATGTGGTATCCTTTCAATTTCTCCAGTTATTTATTAACCTGATCAGTAATGCAGTTAAATATCAGCAGGATAATATCGCCCCTCAAATTAACATCACCTCAGCTATCGTGGATAGCGGCAGTCTCAATATCAGTGGCGTGCTTACTAATAAAAAATATTTAGAGATAAGTTTTGCAGATAATGGAATTGGATTTGAACAGGAATATGCAGAAAAAATATTTGATTTGTTTACCCGCCTGCACGGCAAGGATAAATATTCCGGTACTGGTATAGGCCTTGCTACCTGTAAAAAAATCATACACAACCACCATGGATTTATAAAAGCAGAAAGCATTGTAGGCAAAGGCTCCACCTTTTTAATTTACCTCCCCGAAGAAATCATAGTAAGCTATTAATAGTCCCGGGAAAATTTAATCCGGTAATTTAAAAGTAATATTAACCGGCTAACTTAACACTAAGTATGTATATAGGGGCAGGGTGCTTATTTCACACTTTGACTTTTCATAATTAGTTTCCACCTTTTACTTAACTATAAAAAATATGAAAAAGGAAATCTTCTGCAGTTTGCGGCCTGCTCCATTTATTGCACTGCTTTTTTTGCTGGTAACTTTTTTTAGTGGTAAGTATGCTGCTGCCCAAACCGAAAAACAGGTGGGCATTCAGCAGATAATGGAAGCACACAATGCATTGCGGAGTGAGGTGGGTGTGCCGGCACTAACCTGGTCGGATGAGTTGGCTGAGTACGCACAAAAATGGGCGAATGAACTGGCGCTTAAAAGGGGTTGCGAACTGGAGCACAGGCCTACCGGAGAGAATGACCCCTGGAAACAATTGTACGGCGAAAATATTTATTGGGGTGGTGGATCAGCGCAGGGCCCGGGTATTGTAGATGCTGTTAACAAGTGGGGCGAAGAAAAAATTCATTTTGATATTGCCACTAAAAATTGTAAAGAAGGTGAAGTATGCGGCCACTACACACAAATAGTTTGGAAGAATACTACAAAGGTTGGTTGTGCCATTGCTACCTGCCCCGATGGTATGGTGATAGTAGTTTGCAATTATGACCCCAGCGGTAACTGGGGAGGTGAAACGCCTTTTTGAGCTAACAACAAATTTATTTTTATCACCATTTTTTTTAGTTGCTGCTTTCACCTCATCACGTAAGAAAAGCTCCAGATAGGTATGCGGTGTAAGAGTACTCGGATAAGCCGCGGCTGATATTTCGCTCATTACTACTATGGGAAACCATTCTAATGCAATTCAGTGATTTTGAAGACATCATTTTCTTTTTTTTCTTGATAAAAAAAAGAAACAAAAAAAATCAAGGCTGCATAAAATAGGGCTAAAAATTTGAACGCTTGTCTAAAATGAAATTAGTCACAGCTTTACAATATACCCAATCATTTGTGCGACTTACGGGCAAAAAGCAAAGCCAGGCATTTGTAACATCAATTTCATTTCTTAACGACAATCATTCAAATTTTCTTAACGCCTTTTTTATGAGGCCGATCCTAAGGAATTCGATCTAAATATATATTCCTGTTCACTAAATATTATGGGGAAAAGCTCCACATTGGTATGCGGTACAAGTGTGCGACGCAAGAATGCTTAATTATAATTCAACTGTAGGGTCAAAAAATTTTATAAGCATGAAGCATTGAAGCCTGAACAAAGGCAGGTGTAAATATGCTACAATAACAAACGGGTTGAAAACTAAAGTTTAGCAAACCCGCTGCAATAAAATTATTTTTAGTATTACTTTCTAGAAATGCAACACCCCATCGGCGGGCATGTGTTTTATTACATCAAGGCCCATCTGCAACATGGCTGCAGCCCAGGTTTCTTCATCCAAAGCAGCGCTGTTTATCCAATCTTCATCCGGCATGGCGGCCCTCCAACCTAAGAGGCCTGCTGCATCAGGACCGGCAGCATTGCGAAAGGTTTGGCTTTTGCCACTTACAATATCATCTATTACATCGGCCACTACGGCAGGGGGTACATGATTTTCTAACGATGCAACGAAGATGGCAAAAAAACGTTTGATATTCGGGTAGTTTGTTTCGGCAGGTATTTCATTGGCTTTAGCAAAAATGGGCGTTTCAATAACGCCGGGCTCTACCAGTGCCACCTGAATATTGTGCGGTTTTACTTCCTGTGCCAGGCTTTCACTCAGTGCCTCCAGTGCGGCTTTTGAAGCACAGTAAGTACTGTGAAAATTGGAGTAAACTATACCAGCAACAGAAGTTACATTTATTATACAACCAGCTTTTCGCTCCCTCATTGATGGCAACGCCGCTTTAATGCACCGGATGGCGCCAAAATAATTTGTCTCCATATCGGCCCTGAAAAAGTCGAGCGGCAACTCCTCCACCGGACCCCAGGAACTGATGCCGGCATTATTTACCAGCACATCAATCTGCCCCTCTTTTGAGAGCACAAAATCGAAGGCATCCTGCACAGATTGTTCGCTGGTAACATCCAAGGGAATTACTGTTAGCGCAAGTTTTTCGTCATGGGCCATTTGCTGTAACTGCGGCGACCGCTGCGGATTACGCATGGTAGCATACACCGTGTGCCCATTGCGGGCAAGTAATGCTGCTGCTGCATATCCTATACCGGTACTGCTGCCAGTAATTAAAATGGTTGACATAATTAATGGTTTAAATGAAACATTAATATTAATACTTCATCCCAATAAATGCAAGCGGAAAAATATAAGGCACAGGTTTGACTGCTTTAAAAAATCCGGCATTTACTATTAAAAAGACCGGTTTTCGATTTAATAAAAGAAGCTGTGGGCCTTTCAAAATGAATGGATGAATAAATTTTTTATAGCATACCGATGTTGGGGAAACGAAAACGTAAAAAATCGTTTGTAGAATTTAATAATACATCTTGCAGACAAATATCGCCGGTTTGCATAATATATTTACAAAACATCAAAAAACAAATGACTTTTACTACTTTTTAATCCCTGAATTTTAATATGAAAAAATCGATTGTGGGTTTATTGCATGCGGGCTTTTGGGGATGCTACCTTGTATTGATAATGGTAATATTGGGTGTTTTATTTGGAAGTAGAGGTGAGGTCTCCACATCACGGATCGAAAATGCTTTCGAGATAATATTGATTTTTGCAGTTATTCCTTCAATTATTACGTTTTATTCATTTTATTTCCTATTATTTCCAAAATTCCTTCAGCAGAAAAAAATTTTTCTGCCCATCATTTATGGTTTGCTTATTTCATTGTTCTCAGATTTTATTGGTTATACCATTTTAAGTGTTAAATATGGAGAAATGTGCAGGGATGACGACTCTTCTCCCCTCATGGTAATACTTTTTATGTCATTTATTAATTTAGTGTGTGGAGTTATAGCGCTTGTAATAAGAGGTTTTATAACCTGGTTTGAAGAGATCAAACTAAAAGATGCATTAAGGCAGAAAAATCATGAAATGGAACTGGCCTTGGTGAAATCGCAACTTGACCCACATTTTTTGTTCAATACCTTAAATAATATTGATGTGCTGATTTTAAAAAATGCCAACGAAGCTTCAAATTATTTAAATAAGCTGTCGGATATTATGCGGTTTATGCTTTTCGAAACTAAAACGGATAAAATTTTACTTTCCAAAGAGATTGAATACATTGAAAAATATATAGCGTTACAAAAAATAAGAACGGCTAATTCAAACTATGTGAATTTCAAGATCACCGGTATTACCGATCATGAAACAATTGCCCCAATGGTTTTTATACCCTTTATTGAAAATGCCTTTAAACATACAACCAATAAAAAATTGGAAAATGCAGTTGATATCAATATCATTATTAAAAAAGACAACATACAAATGGTATGTGAAAACAAGTTTGACCCAAATCGAAAATTGCAGCAGGAAAATAACGGGCTGGGCAATGAGCTTATTCAAAAAAGGTTGAGCCTGATCTATCCGGAGGCACATACATTGGATGTAGCCAATCAAAATGGGTTGTATAGCGTACATTTAACAATCAACAATGGATAGATATAACTGCATCATAATTGAAGACGAACCCCTGGCTCTTGAGCGGACCAAGGACTTTGTCAATAAAATCCCTTTTCTTAATTTATGTTCAACATTCGATAATGCGTTGAATGGTCTTACTTTTTTAAACGCCAATGAAGTAGACCTGCTTTTTCTGGATATTAATATGGATGAATTATCTGGTATAGAGTTACTGGAAAACTCAAAAATAGATTGCCAGGTTATCATTACAACAGCCTACCAGGAATATGCTTTAAAGGGGTACGAGCTCAATGTTACCGACTACCTTTTAAAACCATTTACGTTCAATCGCTTCTTACAGGCAGTTAACAAGGCCCAAAAATATATACAACCAGGTAACCCTGAAATTCCCTTGGATTTTATTTTCGTAAAAACCGAAAACCGATTGGAAAAGATCATGTTGAATGATATCGTTTACATTGAAGGGATGAGGGATTACCGGAGAATCCACACGGTGAATAAAAAAATCATGACCTTACAAAATTTCAAAGAATTTGAACAGTTAATCCCCTCCAATTTAGTGTGCAGGGTACATAAATCATACATGGTAGCCCTTAATAAAATAGAATCTATAGAACGTAACAGGATAAAAATTGCTGACCAGGTAATCCCGATTTCCGATACTTACTACGAGCTTTTCTTTCAGATAATAAACAATAGAATATAAAGCTTTCCTAAAAATGTTTTGCAGACGGAAAACGTCTGTACGCAGACATCTTCATTTGCTTTGCATATCAAAATTGCAGCACCCCACTCATTCATAGACATTTGTTTAAATATCAATCAATTTAAACAAAAGACCGTCATGAAAAAATGTTTATCCTCCCTTTTTTTAATCATTAGTACCGTTTTATTAAATCTAAGTGTATACGCCCAGGAAAAATATACAGTTAGTGGTTATGTCAAAACAGCAGAAGCGGGTGAAGCCCAAATAGGCGCTTCTATTTATGTAAAAGAATCAACCAATGGAACCCACACGAATGTCTACGGATTCTATTCTATCACATTACCCAGGGGCGTTTACACATTAGTAGCTTCCTATATTGGCACAGAGACAATCACTAAAACAATTGACCTGACCCAAAATACAAAACTTGATTTTGAGCTTACTTCAATTTCCGGGCATTTAAAAGAAGTGGTGGTAAAAACGGACCGTGCCAAAGACAATGTAAAGAATATAGAGATGAGTGTCAACAAGCTGGATATCAAAGCTATCAGGAGAATGCCTGCCTTGCTAGGAGAAGTTGATGTGATAAAAAGTATTCAATTACTTCCCGGTGTGGCTACAGTGGGAGAAGGTGCATCAGGGTTTAATGTACGCGGCGGTGGCATTGATCAAAATCTTGTTTTGCTTGATGAAGCACCTGTCTATAACTCATCTCATTTATTTGGTTTCTTTTCTGTTTTTAACCCAGACGCAGTAAAAGGCGTAAAGTTGGTAAAGGGTGGAATATCGTCACAATATGGAGGCAAATTATCTTCTTTGCTGGATGTGCGAATGAAGGAAGGAAATGAAAAGAAATTTGTAACAACAGGCGGTATCGGACTAATTTTTAGCAGGCTTGCCATTGAAGGCCCTTTAATAAAAGACAAAGCTTCATTTATTGTTGCCGGAAGAAGATCATATATCGACGTTATATCAAAACCGTTTTTGAAAGGCGATCTAAAACAAAGCCAATTTTATTTTTATGATTTAACTGCAAAAGTTAATTACAAACTAAATGAAAATAACAGGTTATTCCTGTCAGGCTATTTTGGACGAGACGTATTTAATTCAGGTAACATTTTTGGTTTTGACTGGGGTAATTCAACAGCCACTTTACGTTGGAATCATATCTTTAATCATAAATTGTTTTTCAACCTGACTTCTTTTTACAGTGATTATGACTACCGGATCCTTACCGGGAAACCGGGCGTAGATGGGTTTAAGTGGAAATCAAGTATCGTAAATTATAGTGTGAAACCTGAATTTGTTTTTTATCTTAATCCGAAGAATACGATAAAATTTGGCGCACAAGGTATCTACTATGAATTTACACCCGGTAAGGCTACTGTCTATACTGTCGGCAACTCAAATGATATAAAACTCCCCCCCAAATTTGCATTGGAATCTGGTATATATGCAGAAAATGAGCAAAAAATAGGTAGCTCACTATCATTACAATATGGAATAAGGTATTCATCCTATCAATACCTGGGTAAAGGAACAGCACATCATTATACTCAAAGTACACCAGGTAAAAGAAAAATCTTTACAGGCTTGCAAACTTATAAAGAAAGGGACAAAATCCAGGGATATGGTAATCTTGAACCGAGGTTATCAGTAAAGTATGATCTAAACGAAAACAGCTCTATCAAAGCAAGCTACAATCGAATGGCACAATACATCCATTTAATTTCCAATACTACGGCATCGATTCCTTTAGATGTATGGACACCAAGCACCAACAATATAAAACCCCAGTTAGCTGACCAGGTGGCCTTAGGTTATTTTAGAAATTTTAGCAAAAACGAAAAGATTATCGAAACATCGGTAGAAGTATATTATAAAAAACTGCAAAACCAGGTTGATTACATAGATGGCGCTAATTTAATATTAAATGAATACCTTGAAGCGGATCTGTTAAATGCAAAAGGAAGAGCGTATGGAGCCGAATTTCATATAAAGAAAAACTACGGAAAGTTAACAGGTTGGGTAAGCTATACAATTGCCCGGTCAGAAAGGCAGGTAGTGGAACTCAATAAAGGCTTATGGTATCCCAACCGCTTTGATAAACTCCATACGATGAATATTACCGCTGCTTACCAGGTAAATAACCGGTTGGAATTATCGTCAAATTTTGTTTTCAATTCAGGAACTCCCGCAACATTTCCCACTAACAGAATAGAAGTACAAGGTTGGATCATACCACACAATTCCCAGGAGAGAAGAAATAATTATAGGATCCCTTCCTATCACAGATTAGATGTATCAGCAACGTTGCATCGAAAACAAAAACCTGGAAGGAGACTTGAAGGGAACTGGATTTTCTCTTTATACAATGTCTACGGAAGAAAAAATCCATTCTCAGTTTTTTTCCAACCTAACAAAGATCATCCTCAAAATACAGAGGCTATCAATTACTCTATTATTGGATCAGTAGTACCCGGTATCACTTATAATTTTAAATTTTAAATGCTAATTTTTATGAAACTTTATTATCTGTCAGTTTATATATTATTTTCCATTGCGCTGATATTCCCAAGTTGTGAAAAAGTGATTGATGTAGAGCTCGATGAAGGAACATCTCAAATTGCAGTTGACGCATTTATTACTGATCTGCCCGGTCAACAAACTATAAAATTAACTAACAGTGCGCCCTATTTTAAAAACAGCCCTTCTACTGCTATACTAGGAGCCCAGGTTAAGGTCATCAATGAAAACACAGGCGAAGTTTTTCCTTTTACAGACGTTCAAAACAATGGTAATTATATATGGTCGCCAGCCAGTTCACCATTGGCAAGGCTAAATAATGCTTACTCACTAATCATTATTTATAATGGAGATACCATCAGGTCACATTCCGTATTAAATCCGGTGCCTCCCATCGACTCTTTAACCTATGAATATAAAAAGGGTATCACAAACAAACTTACCGGGTATTTTGCCAGTTTCTGGGGAGTAGATATTCCGAACCGGCGAGACTACTATTGGATAAAAACATTTAAGAATGATACACTGATCAATGATCCTGTTTATATGAATTTTGCGCTTGACGCAGCATTTGAAGGTTGGAATGCTGATGGAGTAGAATTTTTCGAGTTTATTCGTAAGGCTATTACTCCTTTTGACAAACCTTATAAAGTAAATGATTCTGTACATGTGCAGTTATTGTCAATAAACGAAGAAACATATCACTTTCTTTTCGAAACTCAATTTCAGTTAACAAATTCCGGTTTATTTGCACAACCCCCGGCTAATCTCCCTACAAATATCAGTAATACAAATAAAAGTAGTGCGATAAAACCGGTTGGTTGGTTTGTTATATCAGCGATATCCCAAATGGGGATCACAATAAAAAAATAAGATAATGCAAATAATTTCGCCAGATGCAGAAACCTAAAAAGTAATTGAATGAACACCAGCAAAAAGACAGCAAGAATAGGAGGCTTTCTGTTTTTAATCCTGATAGTATGCGGTGTATTCGCTGAATTTTATGTTCGCCGAAAAATTATTGTGCATGGAGATCCCGTTGCGACTGGCAACAATATTATAACCAACCAGTGGTTATTCCAATTAGGGATCATCAGTGACTTAATCATGTCAACAGTTTTCTTTTTTTTCGCTATGGTATTATACTTTCTGTTCAAACCCGTTAACATAAAGTTGGCACAGGTGATGGTATTGTGTGTAGTAATAGCCGTTTCAATTTTATGTGTTAATACACTTAACCAGGTTGCAGCATTGTTACTGATGAGTGGAGAAGGCTATTTGAAAGTATTCGAAAAGAATCAATTACAGGGACTGGTAACATTTTTTCTACAGTTGCATAGCAAAGGCTATGCTATTGGACAAATATTTTATGGATTGTATTTATTTCCCCTTGGTTACCTGGTTTATAAGTCGGGCTTTTTACCCAAAATTATTGGAGTGTTTTTAATGTTGGGGTGTGTTGGCGATTTGATATCGTTCTTTACAACTTTTCTTTTCCCTGGCAACAATTCGATCATTCTCCAAAATATTACCGTGCCTGCGGATATGGGGGAAATTTCACTTTGCTTATGGCTTTTGTTGACTGAAGTAAAGATACCCGAAATGAAATCCTGAAATTGATTACAGTATTGAAATTTTTTTGGTTCTTTAAATTTCAATACTGAGTTTCAAAACTTAAAGAGCCTGATCCGTTAGGTTTTCATCCTTCAACGCTTTGCTCAATAAACCTGCGCCGTCATCTCAACTTCAAAATTATTTCTCTTTCGCCTGCCTTGCAATAATAAAATCAATCACTGTATCTAACTCAACGCCGGCAAGGTTGCAGGCATCGCTGATCTCTTCCCTGGATACATTGGCTGCAAAAGATTTTTCCTTTAACCGCTTTTTTACTCCCTTCAATTCCATGCCATCATAACCACCGGGCCGCATCAATGAATAGGCATGTATGAGCCCCGACAATTCATCGAATGCGTACAGCATTTTATCCATACTGGTTTGCGGCTGCACACCAAAATGATTGGGCCCGTGTGAAGCAATTGCATGAATGATTTCCGGATCAATATTTCGTTGCTCCAGCTCCTCAATAATTTTTTTGCAATGAAGCTCGGGCCATTGGTCCCAATCGGCATCATGCAGCAAGCCGGCCATTTCCCAACGCCATTGGCCGGCCTCATCCAACAGTTCTTTTTCTGCCGCCCAGCATTTCATTAAGTGCGCCACCTGCTTCATGTGCAGTTGCAATTTTTCGTTTAAAACCCATTGGTAAAACAATGCGTCGGCGGCAGCTTTTGATAACGTATTTCCCTTGTTGGCTATGTCGCCAAAAATTGAGCGGTCCAATAATAAAGACATAAAAATAGTTTGGTGCAAACATAGGTGTTTATACAAAATGAAAAGGGAGCGGTGTAGTTTTAATCTGCATTAAAATTGTAAATTAAAGCACGAAAAAAAGTAAAGAAAATATTTTTGTCCGGGCTGAGAAGCTATGTGGAGCATCCTTGCGTCGCCCTCTTGTACTGAATATCTATGGGCATCTTTAATTACGTTCTGTAAATACACCCTAAAATTCCTGCACCATTTACTATATCTTTAATACCAATAAAAACCTGCTATATGAACCGAACATTTTTATTGACCGCAATTTTTATACTACACGTTTTTTGCCTCCAGGCACAAGACATGGCAACCAAAGCAAATAACTTTTTGCAACTGCTCAATAACGCACAACGCTTAAAAACGATGTACCCTTTTGATAACAATGAGCGGTATCGTTTTCATTATGTACCGCTCA
>JANMVB010000416.1:0-4072 GCA_031392305.1 Ferruginibacter sp. | reverse complement strand
TTTACCACTTAAAAAATTCAAAAATTTCAATTCTATATTTGTCGAAATTTTCTGGTGGGTTACGGTAGGTGCAGGGCTCATCTTAAATATCTTTCCCCTTATCAATTCAATCCTTTCTTTAAAATTCCAGGTTAAATAATCAGCATAAGTAAAACCATACTGACTTTCCGGCTCAGCTACTTTTACTTCGCTGAAGTCTTCGTTTTGTATGGTTAAGTAATTTTTCAAAAAACCGTTTGATGTTTACAATTTAAAAATTTCTTCCATCGGAATAATTAACCCTTTTAATACTGTTGAAGAAATATTTTCATTCGCTTCATAGATAACCGGTTTGCCATACTCATCATTTTCATTGAGCAGGTACATATAAATTTGCTTGTACTCCGGGTACACTACCCAATATTCCAGCACACCATTTTCTTCATACAAACCGAACTTGTATTTGGTTTCTGTTTTTGTATTGCCGGGACTTAATATTTCTACCACCAGGTCCGGCGCTCCATCTATACTTCGGGTATCTTTTAATTTTTCTTCATCGCATACTACAATTATATCCGGCTGCACTACAGTTGTTATTTCATCGTCTCTCAATTTTTTCTTTCTAAAGGGCTTGCCTTTTAACCTGACATCAACGGGAGCAATAAAACATTTGCAATCCTGTCCGTTTAAGAAATTATAAAACTTTGACGCTATGTGTAAAGAAATTGCCTGGTGAGTAGTAGTAGGCGCCGGGCTCATTTTAAAAATCTTACCCCTTATCAGTTCAATGCGTTCTTTAAAATTCCAGGTTAAATAATCGGCATAAGTAAAACCATACGGACTTTCCGGTTCAGCTACTTTTACTTCACTGAAGTCTTCGTTTTGTATGGTTAAGTAATTTTTCAATTTTTCTCCGACCCTTTTTTGAAAGTTGATTAACTGATTAAATATTTCAAACAGGCATTTGGTTGATGGAATTATCAATTATCAATTATCCCATTATCCATTATTCCATTATCCATTAATAAAGCGCCTGCTTTGCTGCACTTCTTTTTATGTACTCGCCCCAGGTAAGGTTATCTTCATTATCTACCTGCGCCTGTGCTTTTTCAATGGCGTAATTCGCAGCAGTTTCTACTACCCATTCAAAATTTTCCTCACCTACACTGCTTCTTTCTGCATCTGGTGCCGGGTTGCAAAAGTCGATGGCATAGGGCACTCCATCCCTTAAAGCTAACTCCACTGTATTAAAATCGTATCCTAAATAATGGTTGATGCGGAGTACAATCTCCGTCATCATTTGTAGCTTTTCGTCAGAAGGTTTAAAATCTGCCACATAACGCAGCGCATGCTCATTGCGGGGTTCATAACTCATAATGCGTACATACTTTCCACCAATGCAATAGCAGCGATAATATTCTTCAAAAATTATTTCTTCCTGCAGCATCATTACCAGTTCGCCTGTTTCTCCATGCTTATCAAAAAAGTCATCCATGCTGCTAATTTTATAAACACTCTTCCAGCCGCCGCCAGCAAAGGGTTTCATGTATGCAGGAAAACCAATGTAATTAAAAATTCCACTCCAGTCTAACGGATAGGCAAGGTTGCTGAACGACTCCCCGGTAGTATCTACCGGTAAATCTCTTGAGGGCAGTATCACTGTCTTAGGTACCGGCACGTTTATTTTTGTAGCCAGGCAATTATTAAAAAACTTTTCATCGGCACTCCACCAGAATGGGTTGTTGATAACTGCAGTGCCACACAAGGCAGCATTCTTTAAAAATGCCCGGTAAAAAGGTACATCCTGCGAAATACGATCAATGATTACAGCATACCCACTGCCTTCACCCTGCATTACTTTTTCTATATGCACTGACTCAGCCATAATCCCTTCTATGTTTTTGCTGTTTACTCTTTCAACAAATGCTTCAGGAAAACTTCTTTCTTTTCCGTGTAAGATGCCAATTTTTTTCATAAAATATTTTTAGTGATGAATTGAAATAAAGATGAAAAGGTGAAGATAAAATTACTTCTATCAAATATATTTTTTACATCCTAATTAACCAAATAATAATTAACTAATAACTATGGGGTGATGATGGTAAAAATAGAATTTGTAAACCTCATAGTTAACAAAAAGTAGGATGTTGATTTTTTATGAAAATACAATTCGTAAACCAAACCCGTAACCCAAAACCCCACACTTCCTTTATTATCTTTTTCTTAATTTTGCCGACTATGCCTGCAAACACAAGAATTATTACTATTGTACAAAATTATACCATTCATTCCCATTATTTAAAGCGGGCCGTAAAGATAGACTGCTACCTGCCGGATGCTTCAACAGTTACTGCCGTGATGAGTTTATTATTAGTAAACGACGGGCAGGATCTTGTAAAAATGAAGTTTGAAGAAATTTTAGATAACCTGTATGCACAAAACCAAATACACCCCATTTTGTGTGTTGGCCTGCATTGCTCCGAAGACAGAAAAAATGAATACGCAACTGCCAATAACCTGGATTATAAAGGCCGGGGTGCTAAAGCAGCCTTGTATACACGTTTTATTTTTGATGAATTATTGCCATTCATTCATGCTACTTATAATTTTATTTCAATCAAAGAAAAGTCTTATGCAGGCTTTTCCCTTGGCGGGTTGAGTGCAATGGATATTGTGTGGAACCATCCTTATGAGTTTAGCAGGGTGGGTGTATTTAGCGGCTCATTCTGGTGGCGGGATAAGGACCAGCGTGATAAAGAGTTTGATGAAAACAAACACCGCATCATGCACCGCCAGGTACGTGAAGGCATCTATTCACCCTGGCTTAATTTCTTTTTTGAAGTAGGCACGCAGGATGAAACTGCCGACCGAAATAACAATGGCATCATTGATGCCATTGATGACACTATCAGCCTGATTGACGAATTAAAAATCAAGGGATACAAAAATGACGCAATCAAATACCTGGAGCTACAGGATGGCCGTCACGATGTACCAACCTGGGCAAGGGCTTTCCCAGATTTTTTAAAATGGGGTTGGGGGATGAATAATGTGCAAATGTGAAAATGTGCAGATGTGATGTGCAAATGAAAAACGCACTTCTCTTCTGCAAAGTTTATAATCATTTACAATTCATTTTTATTTTTTGTACAGGCTAAGAAGCCATGGGCATCATCGTTGTGTCACTCCCTTGTACCGCATACCAATGTGGAACTTTATCTGCGTTATAAAAAGGAAAAAATAGCTATGTGTTACAAACCTTAAAGGAAATATTCCAAAAAGTTTATAACGATATTACATTAATGGCTTTGACATATTGAAAGTCAATTTCAAATATTTACTAAATGGCTTCATTGAATAATTGAGTCATTTTCACATTTGCATATTTGCCCATTTTCGCATTTGTACATCTGCACATTTGCCTCAATACCAACTATTCTTTCTTTTATTAAAAACTTCAATGCCAATTTTAAATTGAATGGGGTTACTGAATTTATTGGCAACGCTTGTTACCACATATCCCCCAATCTTATACCGCTCCCGCCAAAAACGGATTATTTTCTCTACGCCAAAAAACAATTCAGCATATTTTATATTCCTTTCGGGTACATACAATATTCCGCCCCCGGCTACCTCCAGTAAATTTAATTTCTTTAACAAGGGGATTTTGTTAAGGATAGCCCCATGAAATTGATGCAAAAAATGCCCCTCATAAAACCGACGGAAGGCAGGAAAGGTAGAATCCAGCGACTGAAAACTTAGCGTAGGGTTCGAGAAAAGCAGTGGGTCTCCCCGGCGCATAAACTTATAATCTACCAGGCGCAAATCCTTCCGGCTTAAAAAACTTCCACTGATAAAAGTGTATTGCGATTCGCCTGCCAGTCCTAATTTTAATTTTTGTGTAATACCAAATTCCAGGTAATCGAAATTTATTTTACTACCCGCTATTCCGGGTATGCCCTTTCTCCAGCTCACGCCAAATGTGGGCCACTTGCTGCCTAATATAATTTTCTCTTTTGGCTCCCTGATATATTTTTGGCCAGGTGTATATTGTAAACCAATTGTATTATAAAAAGCACGGTAGGTATCAAAC